>CAMFKK010000019.1 GCA_945957225.1 uncultured Sphingobacteriia bacterium
GACTAGCCCTATAGGAACCTGTAATTGTTGAGATAGGGTTTTACCAAAATAATAAGCCGTAGCACTAAAATCAGCTACAGATGCTGGTTCGGCTATTTTCCAACTAGCAGATTTGCTACTGTCTTGTGGGGTTGCTTTGGTAGTTCTTGGAACGGTGTAAAAACGAATTAATGGATTCTTTGATTGAAAAATGGCATCATTAGAATGTAGCAGGGCTTGGTCTTTAAATCCCCTCATAGGCATTTCCATATTGGACTGACCACTGCAAAGCCAAACTTCTCCCAAATATAGATCAGTAAGGGTAAGACGCTCCCCATCAGAGATACTCATGTCATAAGGGCCTCCCGCTGAAGCAGTTTCAATAGTTAATTTCCATTTACCAGCGGCATCCGATTTGGTTTGGAATTTTTTAGAAGTCCAACCCACTTGCACCTTTATTTTTTGGTTGGGTGTTGCCCAGCCCCAGATAGCAGGTTGAGATTGCTGTTGCAATACCATATGGTCATTAAAAAAGCCGGGTAAAACAATCTTGGCATTTGCCCAAAAATGGCTTCCTAATTGGATAAGGCAAAAAAGAAAAACAGATTTTTTGAACAAGTACATAAGCAATAATTAGGCTGCTTTATTAGTCCAGTAAAGTTATCCTTTTTGACCACCCAATGCACAGTCGCGTAGCATTTAGCAGCTTTTTTTGCTATCTTTCCGTTACCAGTACTTGCATATGGAAAAAACAACAAGAGAAGGTTCCCACAAAAATATCTGGTATGGGCAAGGTAGGCAGCGGATTGAAATTTCCAAAACCATCATTAAGTCTAGGATCCAGAACAATGCTTTTTTAAAGCATTTGTATGTGAATAGTCTTGGCTATTATCCAAAAGCCAAGGGGCATTTTACCCATCGTAAAAACGGATTACCCGAGAATTTTTTATTTTATTGCGTTGATGGAACGGGCTGGTACAGCATTGGAAAACAACGCTATGAAGTGGCGCCCAATGAATTTTTTATCTTGCCCCAGAACGTAGAACATTCTTATGGAAGTTCGGAAGACAACCCTTGGTCTATCTATTGGATTCATTTTGGAGGAGAATCCCTGCCCATGTTCAATGAAATGAGTGTGGTGCAAAACCATTTTAAACCGGAACACGTAAAAGACAAGGGCGACATACTTTCTTTATTCACCAAGATTTGTAAAACACTGGAACTGGGTTATAGTATTGACAACCTCATGTTTGTAAACATGTGTTTGTATCAGTTTATCTCTTTATTTCTCTATAATTCCAAACACTATCCGGTAGAACACCAGGGTAAGGTAGACTTTGTAGACACGGTCATTTTATTTATGCAGCAACAGATCAATGAGAATATTACACTCAAAGAACTCTGTAGTCATTTTAATTATTCGCCTTCTAGGTTTTCTAGTTTGTTTAAGAAAAAAACGGGTTATGCGCCAATTGACTATTTTATCCAAATGAAAATGCAGAAAGCCAGTCAGCAACTAGATTTCACAGATAGGTCTATCAAGGATATTGCACTCAGTATGGGTTTTGATGACCCCTATTATTTTTCAAAAAGATTCCGCAAAGTCATTGGTGTTTCTCCTCAGAAATATCGCTTATTGAAAAAAGAATAATACAGCATGAAAATAAGATTGCTTTGCTTGATTGTCTTGCTTTTAAGTTCGTCTCTATTTTTAGTGGCACAAAATAATCGTCCCAATGTGTTGTTGATTTATGTGGATGATCTTGGATATGGAGACCTTGGTTCTTATGGTTCAACCAAAATTAAAACACCCAATTTAGACAAGCTTGCTGCTGGAGGTTTACGCTTTACCAATGCCCATAGTAGTTCAGCAACTTGTACCCCATCGCGCTATGCGCTGATGACGGGGAACTATCCATGGCGCGTAAAAGGAACCGGGGTATTGCCTGGTGATGCTGCATTAATTGTTCCTACCAATAAAACCAGTCTGGCTTCTCAATTTAAAGATGCGGGATATGCAACTGGTATTGTGGGAAAATGGCATTTAGGTTTGGGTGATGCAGTTGCCAAAAATTGGAATGAATCTATCAAGCCAGGGCCAAAAGAAATTGGATTTGATTATTCTTTTATTTTTCCTGCAACTGCAGACCGTGTACCAACCGTTTTCTTAGAGAATCAAACCGTTGTGGCTGGCAATGCAGCAGACCCAATACAAGTAGATTATAAAAACAAAGTTGGGAATGACCCAACTGGTAAAGAACATCCTGAATTGTTGAAAATGCTATCATCGCCCGGGCAGGGTCATGATCATACCATTGTCAATGGCATTGGTAGAATTGGGTATATGAGTGGTGGTAAAGCTGCGCGATGGACTGACGAAGAAATGCCCATGACTTTCTTAACAAAGGCCAAGGACTTTATTGTAGCAAATCAACAAAAGCCATTTTTTCTCCTGTATGCTTTAACGGAACCACATGTTCCAAGAATGCCTTCTACCATGTTCAAAGGCAAGTCTGGATTGGGTTATAGAGGAGACGCAATTTTGCAACTAGACTGGGCTGTGGGTGAAATTTTAAAAGAATTGGACCAGCTAGGATTGAGTAAAAACACGCTGGTTATTTTTAGTAGTGACAATGGTCCGGTATTGGATGATGGTTATCAAGATGGAGCCGTTACTCAGTTAAATGGTCATAAGCCTGCCGGCATTTTACGCGGTGGTAAGTATAGCATTTTTGAAGCGGGTACAAGAGTTCCCATGATAGTAAGTTGGCCAGCAAAAATTAAAACGGGTGTTTCCGATGCACTGATTTGTCAAATAGATTTCTTGGCTACCTTTTCTAATTTGTTGAAAAAGCCATTGCCTAAAGGCGATGGAGCGGATAGCGAGAACCAACTGGCTGCATTGTTGGGCCAGTCCAAAACAGGCAGGGAGATTTTAGTGGAACACGCAGGTACTTTATCTATTGTTCAAGGAAACTGGAAATACATTGAACCCAGTGATCGGGCTGCTTATGATCCAACCACTGATACCGAATTAGGAAATGCCAAAATGCCACAGTTATATGACTTGAGTAAAGATCCCAGTGAGCGCAATAACCTTGCTAGTCAATATCCGGATAAAGTAAAAGCACTTGCAGAAAAGTTACTTCAAATTAAAAACAAATAGGCCGTGAATCTTCGCTCCAAATTATCAGATAAAACGATAGTGTGCCTACTAGTACTTTTGATTTTTTGGGTTCCAATTTCAGGTCTTGGACAAACCAAACCCAATATCATTGTTTTTTTAATTGACGATATGGGTTGGCAGGATTGCTCTGTTCCTTTTGATCAAACAGCTTCTACCTTCAATGCTAGATACCATACACCCAATATGGAGAAAATGGCTAGCCAGGGAATGAAATTTACCAACGCCTATGCTACACCGGTATGTACGCCAACAAGAATAAGTTTGCTCACTGGCATGAATGCTGCGCAACATGGCGTAACCAATTGGACATCGCCCCAGCGCAATAATAATTCGGACAATCCTGACCAAGATCTTCAAGCAGTGGATTGGAATATCAATGGGTTGAGCCCAGTTCCTAATATTCCAAAAACAGTATATGCCACTCCCCTTCCCAAACTATTACAAGCGGTAGGATATACTACCATTCATGTTGGTAAAGCGCATTGGGCTTCTATGGGAACGCCAGGTGCCAACCCGCATAACCTTGGTTTTCAAATTAATATTGCAGGACATGCTGCAGGGCATCCTCAGAGTTATTTGGGTAAGGATAATTACGGTAACCTTCCTGGCAAAGCCAGTGCTCAAGCGGTTCCTGACTTGGAAGAGTATTTTGGAACCGATAGCTTTCTAACAGAAGCATTAACGCTTGAAGCAATAAAAGCGTTGGAACAACCCGTGAAAAATCACCAGCCTTTTTTTCTGAACATGGCACATTACGCGGTGCACGCACCCATTATGGCTGACAAGCGCTTTGTTCAAAAATATTATGATCAAGGACTAGATAGTACGGAAGCTAGGTATGCCAGTTTGGTAGAGGGTATGGACAAAAGTTTAGGTGATATCATGCAATGGTTAGACCAAAAAGGCATTGCTTCCAATACCATTATTATGTTCATAAGTGATAATGGTGGCCTGAGTTTAAAGCCTCAAAGAGGAGGGGAAGCACATACTCAAAACCTTCCTTTAAGAGCTGGTAAAGGTTCTGTGTATGAAGGTGGTATTAGAGTACCCATGTTGGTAAAATGGCCTGAGAAAGTTGCAGCAAATTTGGTTGCCAAACAATATGTGATGGTGGAAGACTTTTTTCCAACCATTTTAGAAATGGCTGGTGTTCGTAATCCGCTTTTGGTGCAAACAGTTGACGGGAAATCTTTCTTACCCATATTGAAAAATCCATTGTTACAAGACAGTACAAGAAGTCTGGTCTGGCATTATCCCAATAAGTGGATTCCCAAAGATGGTCCGGGCATCAATTATTATAGCGCTATCCGCCAAGGCAATTGGAAACTGGTATACAACCAACGCAATAGCAAAAAAGAATTGTATCGATTGTCTACTGATTTGGGTGAAAGCACTGATCTATCTACTCAATACCCAGATAAGGTGAAAGCATTGAGCCAAACATTATCCATGCAGCTAAGGCAATGGAAGGCGCAAATGCCCCTAGTAAAAAGTACGGGAAAACCCTTGCCATTTCCAGACCAGCATTAACAATTATACATTAGCAAGTTCCTTTACTTTGGTCCAAATATTGTCATCAACCAAGATGCCATTGGCCAAATGATCTATTCTGGTTTTTAATGAATTCTCTCCAGGATAAGAAAGTGATTTATCTGGGTGAACCCTAGTAGATCCCTTGATTTGTTCCATTGTTTCGTTGAGTACCTGATCAATAAATTCTTGGGTATTAATCATCAGTGGATTAATGGCAATAAAAACTTGACAGCAACTACCGCAACTACCCTTGCCATATTTGTCAATGGCAGCAGTTGATAAACCTCCGGAAAGCAAACTTGAAATCAGGTCTAACATAATGGCAAATCCAGAACCTTTCCAGAATCCAATTGGCAATACCCTTCTGGTTGCATCAATTGCGCCAGGGTCATTTGATAAATTGCCGTCTTGGTCAAAGCCCCCTGGGTAAGGGAGTTTTTCATTTTTTGATTTGGTTAACCATAATTTACCATAGGAATACTGAGACATGGCCATGTCTAGAACAATATGCCCTTCTTTTCTTGGAATAGCCATGACAAAGGGATTGTTGCCAATGGCTCCCGATGTGCCTCCCCAGGCGGGCATACAAGATTCCGTATTAGTCCAACAAATGCCAATAAAACCCTTTTCAGCTGCCTGCCAACCAAATGCACCACCGCGCATCCAATGCGTGGTATTGTTGAGTGCAACAAGCCCCAACCCATTACTGGCAGCCATTTCGGTAGCCCTATTCATGGCAAATTGTGCATTCAAAATGCCCGGCCCCAAATTCCCATTATAAATTTCTAAAGCACCCAGATTTTTTTCTAGGGTAGGGCTAGCATTTACATCAACCCATCCTTGATGTATATAATCCACAAAGCGTTCTACTCTATTTAATCCATGAGAATAGACCCCATCGCAGCTGGATTCAGTGTGTATTTGAGCACAGGTATCAGCCCTTCCTTCGGGCATGCCTGCAATAAGGAAAGCCTTTTTTATGGTAGCTTTCATTTCTTCAAAAGGAATCCGGGTCATGACAAATCATTAGGTTTTCAAACTAATCTTCAATATTAATATCTAATTAGCTAAACCGGAGAAAATGTTGGTTGAATTTTAAATCATGCTTGAAAGGACTCTTCCCCATTTCATAAATTAGGGCCAAACATTAATTCTAACTTTGTTCTTATAATTAAATTCATGACAGGAATCAATTCATTCAGAAGTCTTAAACAGTTTTCAGACAATTTTGAAGATCAAGAACAATTAATGCCTGTGGTATTTATAGGTCATGGCTCACCCATGAATGGCATTGAAAACAATGCGTTTAGTCAACGATGGACTAAGTTGGCAAAAGAGATTCCTACTCCCAAGGCAGTGTTGGTAGTTTCTGCTCATTGGTTTACAAAAGGGACCAAGATTACGGAAATGGATTTTCCTCCAACTATCCATGATTTTGGAGGATTTCCACAAGCTCTATTTGATGTACAATATCCTGTTCCCGGTAATCCTGCTTTGGCAAGAGAAACAGCCTCATTAATTCACAGCACCCAAGTTGAATTGTCACATGATTGGGGTTTGGATCATGGAACTTGGACTATTGTTAGACATATGTATCCCAAGGCGGATATACCTGTTTTGCAATTGAGTATTGACTATACCAAAGACGCAAAATATCATTATGAATTGGCCAGAGAAATTCATACACTTAGAAAGAAGGGCATTTTGATATTAGGAAGTGGTAATATGGTTCATAATTTAAGAATGGTTGCTTGGGATAAACTGAATGAACCAGAATATGGTTTTGATTGGGCACATCATATGAATAATACATTCAAAGAATTAATTCTTAATGGTAATCACGATAGTTTAATTCACTATCAGCAATTGGGCAAAGAAGCATTAATGGCCATTCCTACACCGGAACATTATCTACCCTTGATTTATACATTGGCATTAAAGGGAGAAAAGGACAAAGTTGAATTTTTCAATGACAAAGCGGTAGGTGGGTCATTGACCATGACTTCTGTGAAGTTTGGATAGAAAACAAGAAGCACCTATTTTAAGTTGTTTTTTTATGTTTGAATAGGGTAACTTTAATAGACATTTAGAAATAGTTATTCATGAAAAGTACATCTTCAAAAATTGGACTTATTGTTAGCACATTATTTATCTGCGCTTGTTCTTGTGAATCAACATCAGATCCCAAAAAACCAGCTGTTATGGAAGTTGATTCACTTAATAGTGTCAATAAGCCTATTCAAGATAGTAGTAGCCAATTTTCCAAAAGTTTAAGCTTACAAGGGATTACTTATCAAATAAAAGCAATTGGAAATGGTTCTTTGCAGCAATTAACCATTATCCCTTCAGGATTAACTTTAATCAATGATACTATAATACAAGAATCAGAACCTATAGTTAATGCAGAGATTGAAGACCTTGACAGAGATGGATTTCCAGAAATATTAATCTATACCCAAACGGCTGGTTCAGGATCTTATGGTCATGTAATTGGATATTCTCCCAATAAAGGAAAGTCTCTTTCACAGATTTATTTTCCTGACTTAGCAAAAGGATCCAAAGAAAGTATTGGTTATATGGGACATGACTCATTTTCCATTGTGGAATCTAGTTTATCCAGAAGATTCCCCTGTTATGCATCTAATGATGCCAATGCAAAACCCACAGGTAAGATTAGGCAATTGCAATACAAATTAAAGAATGGGGAAGCCAGCAAACAATTTGTATTGGTGGGTTCTATGGAATTTGACCAATAGTAAACTAACCTACATTTGCTGAATAAATCACCTCTTTTGGAAGCACCCATATTTCTGATTACGCCACCGTTTACACAGTTAAATACGCCTTATCCTGCCACTGCATATTTAAAAGGATTTTTCAATACCAAAAATATCCCATCGGTTCAGGCAGACCTTGGCATAGAAGTAACACTATCGGTATTTTCTAAAGCTGGGTTGGAGGATTTGTTTATAGAAATAGAAAAAAGAAACCCTGAGTTAAACGTCAATACTGCCAGAATTTTGGCCATGAAAGAAGATTATATCAGAACCATTGATGATGTAATCTTGTTCTTACAGGGAAAGAGAAATACCCTAGCGCATCTAATCAGTAAACGGAATTTGTTACCAGAAGCAAGTAGGTTTTCTCAAGCCGATGATTTAACCTGGGCATTTGGTGCAATGGGTATTCAGGATAGGGCCAAATATTTGGCCACCATGTATCTAGAAGACTTGAGTGATTTAATCAAGGATACCATTGATCCACATTTTGGCTTTAGCCGATATGCAGAAAGCTTGGGAAGGTCTGCTAACAGTTTTGATGAATTGTATGCAGCACTACAAGCTCCAAACACTTATTTAGACAATATTTTACTAGAAATTCTGGAACAAAAAATAATGCATCACCAACCTAAAATGGTCTGCTTATCCGTACCATTTCCGGGTAATCTATATACTTCATTTAGGTGCGGTGCTTGGGTCAAGAAAAATCATCCCCATATAACCGTGGCAATGGGAGGTGGTTTTGCCAATACGGAATTAAGATCACTGTCAGACCCAAGAGTTTTTGAGTTTTATGATTTTATCACCCTTGATGATGGAGAAGCGCCACTTGAAATGCTCTGGGAACATATCAATGGCAAAAGAGCATTGTCTGAACTCAAAAGAGCTTTTACTTTACAAAACAAAAAAGTAGTCTATATTAATAATACGGCCTGTGCCGATTATAAACAGGGTCAAGTTGGAACACCTGATTATGCAGGATTGCTATTAGATAAATATATCTCGGCCATAGAAGTTGCCAATCCCATGCACAGCCTCTGGAGCGATGGGCGTTGGAATAAATTGACCATGGCGCATGGTTGTTACTGGGCCAAATGTACTTTCTGTGATATCTCTTTGGATTATATCAAAAACTATGAGCCAGTAAGCGCTTCCTTAATAGTAGATAGAATGGAAGAAATGATTACCCAAACAGGACAGAATGGGTTTCATTTTGTGGATGAAGCCGCACCGCCATCTTTAATGAAGTCCTTAGCTATGGAGATTATTCGTAGAAAGCTAGTGGTGAGTTGGTGGACCAATGTGCGTTTTGAAAAAAGTTTTACTAGAGACCTATGTTTACTTTTGAAGGCGTCGGGTTGTATAGCAGTGAGTGGGGGATTAGAAGTAGCATCGGACCGTTTGTTGAAATTAATAGACAAAGGCATCACCGTTGCCCAAGTGGCCAGGGTTTGCAAACATTTTACAGAATCAGGAATTATGGTGCACGCTTATCTGATGTATGGTTTTCCAACACAAACAGAACAGGAAACCATTGATTCATTAGAGATGGTAAGACAATTGTTCCAAACCGGTGTTTTACAGTCCGCTTTTTGGCATTTGTTTACCATGACTGCACATAGTCCCGTAGGCTTAGACCCGGCCAAATACCAGGTTAGAAAACAAACCAATGCCATTGGTACATTTGCCAATAACGATATTCAACACGAAGATCCATCTGGCGCAGACCATGAAAGTTTTGGATTTGGTTTAAAGAAAGCCTTGCTCAATTATATGCACGGGACCTGTTTGGATTTTTCTTTGCGGGAATGGTTTGATTTTAAAGTGCCCAAAACAACTATTGCTCCTGATTTTATTCAAAAAGCCATTGATGAACCTGAATTAGTTTCTGCTAATGCTAAACCCATTTGGTTGGGGAAAACACCTCAATGGGAAATTGTCCAAAAGTCTAAAAAAGGAAGTACCTGGGAGCAAATGCAAATTAGTTTTCAAACCCAACAATCAGTACACAGTATTAGCGTGGAGCCTGAAAAAGGAGCTTGGTTACTTAAAACTTTGCCTGAATTAACATTATCTAATCCCAGACAAAAAAACATGCAAGAGCTTAAGTCTGATTATGAATCAGCTGGGCTGGAAGACTTTGAATTGTTTTGGGACAACAAACCCGTCAATGCTTTATACAAAGCGGGTTTGTTGATGGTATAGATTTAATTAAAAGCAGCATTCACCGTAATTTCAAGTTCTTCTGCCACTTCATCAATATTGATATTGAAGTCATTCCGTTTAATTTTGAAAATACTTTTTAAGGTAATTTTCTTTCCGGTAACATTGATGGTGCCGGATACTTTGGTGGTTTTGGTTACGGCTTTAATGGTTAATGGTCCTTCTACTGTAACGGTATAGTTGCCATCTTTTTCAGTACTAAAATTGGCAGGTAACGCAATCTTACCAGTAAAGATAGTCTTAGGATACATTTCACTATGCATATAATCCTTATCATTAAAATGCTCCTGCATCAATTCATTTTCAAACTGGAATCCTCTAATTAATCCTGTGAATTTTAGGTTGCCTGTAAGATCATTAAAAGAACAGGCTACGTTTGAGTTGGTTGCCTCAATATCTTCTCCAGGTCCTTTTGAATAAAACTTGATACTTGCTTTTTTGGTGATATAGGTTTTGCCAGTCTGTTTAATAGTTGTGGTATCTGTTTTTTTCAAACTGTCTTTTGGCAAAATTGTAGCAGTGGCAGTGTGTGCAGTATCCTTCCAGCTAGAGTCTAATAAAAGATCTGGGCTCAACTGAGTACTATCTGTAACAGGGTTTTTCTTAAAATTGGTTGGTATATAGGAAACAAACAACCAGATATCGGTAAGGGTTAAAACCAATGCAAAGAGTAATGCAATAATGGTAGATCTATGTTTTTGAAAGAAACTGCCATTGCTTTTTTGAGTGTTTTTATAGAAAATCCATAATACTGCAACCCAAATAATTAGGGCAATAACAAACATTAGTGGGAGTTCTTTGATTAGTTTGAATAACATAAGATTGGATGATTAGTGGGATTCAAAGATAAAGGCAATTTCTTTTTGGCTAGGTCAAATCTGGGCTTTAGCATTTTGGTGGATTAAGGCTTTTTGTGCCAATTTGTATGCTACTGATTCTAAGATGGCTATCTTTTTTTTCTGCTAAACTTTCGTTTATTTTCGAAATTTTGTGATTATTTTCCTTTTTAACCTATTATTGTATCCTAAAAGGGATCTATGCTTGCAGTTCAGAGAAGGGAAAAAATCATGGAATTGTTACAGGAAGACGGTTCAGCTAAGGTTTTAACCCTTGCAAAATTGTTTAAAGTAACAGAAGTGACCATCCGCCAAGATTTGGAAAAGCTAGAAAAAGATGGATTGATTCTTCGTGAACATGGTGGGGCTTATTTGAAAAATATCAAGGACCAGGTACAAACATTTTCCCTTTCCCATCAGGATCATCTTGACAAAAAGGCCTTGATTGCAGAAAAGTGTTTGGAATTTATTGAGCCAGGGGATACCATTATTTTGGATTCAGGTTCTACCACAACTGAATTAGCCAAAAAACTAAAAGGAAGAAAGAATTTAACCGTCATTACCAATGCACTTAATATTGCTTTGATTTTAGGAGCCGAACCTGGTATTGAAGTAATTGTCACAGGAGGCGAATTCAAGCCGCCAACCCTTTCTTTAACTGGACAAAAAGCAGCCGATTTTTTTAAGGGACTATACGCACAAAAATTGTTTCTAGCCACCGCGGGCATTTCTTTAAAAGCAGGATTGACCTATCCAAGTATCAGCGATTTGGTGGTTAAAAAAGCCATGATTGACGCTGCATCAACTACATATTTGGTGGCAGATTCCACTAAAATGGGTAAAGATGCTTTTGCAAGTCTGGGGGCATTGTCCATGATAGATTTTATCATCACAGACTCTGGTGTTGAAGAAAAACACAAACAATTATTTAAGGATCATCAAATTGAATTAATCATAGCAAGATAATACCATGAGCAAAAAAACTACATCAACCATTGGCGTCATTATTGGGAACCGGGATTTTTTTCCTGACAAATTAGTAGCTGAAGCTAGAACAGAAATTTTAGACTTATTTGAGTCTTTGGGCATTAAACCCATTTTACTAACAGACGCAGATTCAAAACTAGGCGGCGTTGAAACTTTTTCTGAAGCACAAAAATGTGCCAAGCTTTTCAAGCAACACGCAGATGAAATTGATGGCATACTAGTGGTGTTGCCCAATTTTGGTGATGAAAAAGGCGTGGCCGATACCATTAAATTGTCAGGCTTACAGGTGCCGGTTCTGATTCAAGGCTATCCCGATGATCTTGGAAAAATGGATGTGGTAAATAGAAGGGATGCCTGGTGTGGCAAGATTTCTGTCTGCAATAACCTTTACCAATATGGGATTAAATTTTCCCTTACCAGCAAACATGTAGTAAGTCCAAGGGATGAATCCTTTATCAAGGATTTGAAAGACTTTACTGCAGTTTGTAGGGTTGTCAATGGTCTGCGTAAAGTTAGGATAGGAGCCATCGGCGCAAGACCAACAGCTTTTAATACCGTGAGGTATAGTGAAAAATTATTACAGCGCAATGGGATCTCAGTAACAACGGTTGACCTTTCTGAAATTTTAGGTAATGCTGGCAAATTAACGGCAGATGATCAGTCTGTAAAAGAAAAACTGGAGAAGATCCATGCCTATGCAAAAGTAGGTCTTACTCCTCCGGATAAATTGGTTCAGATTGCAAAATTAGACGTGGTGCTTGAAAATTTTATGCAAGAGAATGCACTGGATGCAACGGCCATTCAGTGTTGGACTTCCATCCAAAAAAACTATGGCTGTAATGTTTGTACCAGCATGAGTATGATGAGTGAGAATATGCTTCCTTCAGCCTGTGAAGTGGATGTAACAGGCACTTTGAGCATGTATGCCATGCAATTGGCCAGCGGCTCACCATCGGCCTTAGTTGATTGGAATAATAATTATGCAGATGATGAAAGTAAATGTGTTTTGTTCCACTGTGGTAACTGGGCCAAGTCTTTCTTGCCCGATGTGACCATTAGTACGGCTCCCATTTTAGGAACCAGTGTTGGTACAGAAAATACTTATGGCGCTTTAGATGGCAGAACACCTGCCATGCCATTGACATTTGGAAGAATCAGTACCGATGACTGCAAAGGCATGATCAAAGCCTATATTGGTGAGGGAGAATTAACAGATGACGCTTTAAAAACCTTTGGAAACAGGGCAGTTGCCAAGATTGACAATTTGCATGGTCTAATGAACTATGTATGTAGAAATGGATTTGAACACCATGTGGTGATGAATGCCAGCAAGACTGCAGGGATCTTAAAAGAAGCATTTGAAAACTATCTAGGTTGGGAAACCTATACCCATGCTTGATATTGAAAAGACTTTGACAATGACAATAAATGAGCTAAACAAAAAATCAGTGATATATCGCAAGAATATCCTGAAATATATAGTTAAGGCAAAAGCTGGTCATACTGGCGGTAGTCTTTCCAGCATTGATATATTAAATGTGCTTTATAACCATGTTCTGAATGTTGGTCCAGAAAATTTTTCATCACCCAATCGAGATAGGTATATCCAAAGCAAGGGGCATTGTGTAGAAGCCTTATTTGTAGTACTGGCCGATAAAGGATTCTTTCCTGAAGAAGAACTTAATACTTTGTGTCAGTATGGGTCAAAATATATAGGACATCCTACCAGAAAAGTACATGGGGTGGAGCAGAATACCGGTGCCCTTGGTCATGGTTTGCCCATTAGTGTTGGTGTGGCATTGGCTGCTAAATTGGATGGAAAAGATTATAAAACATTTACCCTGTTGGGCGATGGCGAATTACCAGAGGGTAGCAACTGGGAAGCTGCGTTAAGTGCTGCCCATTATCAGTTAGATAATCTCTGTGTGATTATTGACAAAAACGGTTTGCAAATATCTGGGCCAACTGCCAGTGTTTGTAAAACAGATCCTTTGGATAAAAAATGGGAATCATTTGGGTGGTCTGTAAGAGAAGTAGATGGTAACAATGTGGCCCAACTCTCTGAAGTCTTTGCCGCCCTGCCATTTGAGGCAGGAAAGCCTTCTGTGATTATAGCCAATACCATTAAAGGGAAGGGGGTGAGTTATATGGAGAATGTTTTAAAATGGCATCATGGTGTTCCCAATGCAACAGAATATGAGCAGGCCCAATTAGAATTAGATCAAGCATTAACACATTTTTAAAATGGCCACAGAAACAAGTCATACAAGTTATCAAGCTAATTTGGATGTGTTTTCTCAAACACTTCAAGATTTAGCCCAAAATGATAGAGATATTATAGCAGTAACCAGTGATAGTAGAGGGTCAGGAAAACTGGTTCCTTTTGCCCAAAAGTTTCCCAAACAAATGATTGAAGTAGGCATTGCAGAACAAAACCTGGTTGGGGTTGCTGCAGGACTTGCCTCCTGTGGCAAAAAAGTCTTTGCGGTATCGCCCGCCTGTTTTTTAACTGCCAGGGCTTTGGAGCAAATCAAAAATGATATTGCTTATAGCGATAACCCTGTTACACTTGTTGGCATCAGTGCGGGTGTTAGTTATGGAGCACTTGGAAGCACCCATCATAGTTTGCACGATTTTGCCGCTTTGAGGGCCATTAACAATATTACCGTGGTTGCTCCTGCTGATAATTTTGAAACCCAGCAAGCTATTCAACAAGCAGCCATTAGTCATATACCTATTTATTTGAGATTTGGGAAAAAGCCCATGCAAGACCTCAAAACAGTCAATGATGATGTTTTTGAATTTGGAAAGGGAAGGTTGATTTCATCAGGAGATGATATTGCCATTATTGCAACTGGAGAAACCGTCTATCCCGCATTATTAGCTGCCTCCAAATTAAAGGAAGCAGGAATAAAGGCAACGGTCATCAGCATGCATACCATCAAACCTTTGGATACGCAATTGCTTGAATCTGTAGCAAAAAAATGCAAAGCTTTGATTACAGTAGAAGAGCATAGTGTGTATGGC
>CAMFKK010000020.1 GCA_945957225.1 uncultured Sphingobacteriia bacterium
GGTATGAAGTCAAAAAGAAAGCTTATTCCCTTACACTTGCTGCTTCTATGGCGCAGTTTATCATTGGCCCTTTGGTTTTGTTAACCTTACCCACCAAAGGCTTTGATGCAAGGTTAATTTTAGTTATACTCCCAGGGGCTGTTATAGCCTTGCCAGCTATGTGGATGATTTGGAAAGCAGTGACAGGTAAAGAGGAGGATTTGGATAAGCATTTTGGAAAAGTGGTAATTGCCTTGTCCATAACAGTAGTTTTTATGGGCTCTGGTAGGCATATTTATAGAGCCAATGCGCTTGCTCCCCACCAACGTTTGGTAGAAGTTCAAACAAGAGAATTTCAACGATTGTCAAAAGAAGCTAGAGAGAATCCCCAAGAAGAGAAAATGGAATTAAAAATTGATAGTAGCCTTGGTGCAATTGCTAAAGGGGCGGCTATTTTTAAAACCAATTGTGCCATTTGCCATAAGGAATCTGGAAAATTAGTTGGACCTGATATCCAGGAAATGGTTAGTATTTATGAGAAAAACAGGTCTGGATTGATTAGCTGGATAAAACAGCCTGGAAAAAAACGGCCAGATTATCCTCAAATGCCTGCTCTTACCCAATTAACAGATGCTGATAGAGAAGAATTGGCCAATTTTATTTTATCATTTAAAAAAATGTAATATGAATACTGCGTTCTTTGTTATAGCTACTATCAGCTTGTTCTTTGTGGTCATTGTTCAGCTGATTAAAATGAATATTACTGTGCTTAAATTGAATAAAGATGCGTCTTTGAGTCACAATGAGACCAAAGAAAAGCATGCATGGGAATTTATAAAAGGGCTTTATTAAGCTTTTCAAATAGTTGCGTATGCAGATTTCTATATTGCATACAAGGCCGGTGTTTCTACACTGGCCTTTTTATTGGGTAAATGATCTAAAAAAGTTCCTAAAGTTGTATATACCAAAATGGTATGCTTTTGTAAAAATTTTTGAATGAAAATCCTATCCTTAAAACTAGACGACGAAACCTTTGAAGCTGCAGCAGCTATTACAGCTGAGTTAAAGCTTGCTAGGAATAGCTATATCAAGGAAGCGGTGGATCTTTATAACAAATTCAAAAAAAGAAAATTACGTGAAATTTTAGTAGACCAAATTAGTTCAATTGAGAACAAACGATTGATTCAAAAATTGGGCAAACTCAATCAGGAACAGATTAGGAAACTCAAACAATATTAAGCAATTGTTTTAGATTTAATCTGAGTTCTGGTCAAAAGATAAAACAAGCCTGCCGATGTATTAATATTTCCAACGCATTAATAAAAATCATTAAATTTATAGAGTTTAAATTGCAATCCATTTTAGACCAAAATTTATCTTATGCAGCAATTGGCTGACTGGTATTTTGCCCTATTTTTTTTTGTAACGCTTCTAGGCTTTCTGGTCTCGGGGATTTTGTTTTTTGTGAACAAAACGGATACTTTTTCTTCCAGATTATTGGCTGGTTTTTTGGTGTGTATTTGCATCTTGGTCTTAAACAATGAATTAATGGCTACTAGGTTCTTTTTGAACTTTCCCCATTTATGGAGATCCGTGGTTTTTGCCAGTTTTTGTTTTCAGGCTTTTGGATATCTCTATGTACGTTCAGTATTAGAGCAAGCCTATACTTTTAAGAAATGGGACTTTTTATTTTTCATGCCAGCCTTGCTATATCCTTTTACCTTATTGCCTTTTTATGTATTACCTACTTCTGAAAAATTATTGATTATCCAAAAAATCATAGTTGATAATTCTTTGATTGCAAAAGAGCCGGAAAGTATTTTACCCACTGGATTAGGTACTTTGGCAAGATCTATTTTTGGAATTACGCTTTGTGCTTTTCAGTTTAGCATGTTGTTTAAATGGAAAAAGAAATTAAAACTGGCTCCCAATAGTAAAAATCAGAATAGGGACACTTATAAATGGTTATTCTATTTTAGTTCAATGTCCATGTCTCTCTATGTATTGGCATTGGGTCTGATTATTTTTCAATTAACCATCTTCGTTAGTATTTGGCAAACGGTCATTTTTGCCATCACACTTACTATTTTATTTATTGTGGGATACCTTTTATGCAAACCCAATATCTTATATGGAATGACGGGTTGGTTGCAACAACCCATATTGATGGAACAAGATGCTAATGACAAAATGGCAAATAGCTTCCAGAAATCCAATGATGATCATCCCAGAAACAGTCTTACCCTTGAACAAGGAAAGGCTTATAAGTCCTTATTAGAAAATCACTTTTTGAACAACAAACCCTATATTAAAGCTGGGTATACCATGGGGGATTTATCAAGAGAATTGTCCATTCCATCGCACCAGATCTCTGCTTTTATTAACCAGGAGTACGGTAAGAATTTCAACGAACTGATTAATAATTATCGAGTGGCTTATCTTGAAGAATTGGTGAACAATAGTCCAGAATACCTGAATTATACCTTAGAAGCCCTTGGTCAACTGGCAGGTTTTAAATCAAGAGCCTCTTTTTATTCCGCTGTAAAAAAGAAATCTGGACTCACTCCAGCGGCACTTTTTAGTTCAAAAACCCCAGATTCAGCTACTGTTCTGTCCTGATTTTCAAAATTGCTACATTCCTAACCTTGGGTTGCTTTTAATCTAGGAGCTATTCCAATAATTTTAGGACTTATCTCAAACTAAATTTGATATGAAACTAACTGCAATTAAGTCCTTGCTAGTTGCTGCATCTGCCCTTGTATCCTTGGGCGTTGATGCACAGCAAGCCACCCCCAAATTTAATGGGGTAGTCAAGTTGGATGTAAGGGATTCCAAACCCGATTGGGCACCCTATATCCGGAAAAAAGCCCCAGCTGGTTCCCCCAACATTTTATTCATTTTGTATGATGATACCGGTCTAGGTGCTTGGTCTCCCTACGGTGGAAGAATCAATATGCCAACTATGGACAAACTGGCAGCCGATGGATTAACCTATACCCAATGGCATACAGTAGCTCTTTGTTCTCCAACCCGTTCTTGTATCAATACCGGACGTAACCATAACCTCAATGGTATGGGAGCTATTACAGAGGGAGCCAATGGTTTCCCTGGTTATTCTTGCCAATTACCTGCTGAAGCAGCTACCATGGCACAGATTTTAAATGACAATGGATGGAGCACATTTTGGATAGGGAAAGACCATAATGTGCCTGAAACGGATTTGTCTGCAGGTGCCAACAAAAGTCAATGGCCTTTGCAACAGGGTTATGACCGTTTCTATGGATTTATTGGTGGTGAAACCAATCAGTTCTATCCAGACTTAACAGAAGACAACCACGCTATTGAACAACCTTATGGTCCTGAAAAAGGGTACCATTTGTCCAAAGACCTTGCTGACCAAGCTATTAAAATGATTGCTGACCAAAATTCAGCCAATCCTTCTAAACCTTGGTTTATGTGGTATTGCCCTGGGGCCAACCACGCGCCACACCAAGCCCCTAAGGATTATATAGCTAAATACAAGGGTAAGTTTGATGATGGTTATGACGCTTATAGAAAATGGGTATTGCCCAGGATGATTGCCAAAGGCATTTTGCCCAAAGACACCAAATTGACTGATTTCAACCCCATGCCTGAAGATCAAGCAGCACCTGGTGACTATGTAAGACCTTGGGATAAATTGTCGGCTGATGAAAAGAAATTATTCTCTAGGTTATGTGAAGTATATGCTGCTTTCTCAGAATACACAGATGTTCAAATTGGTAGAATCATTGACCACCTTAAAGCTACTGGTCAGTATGACAATACAGTTATTATGTATGCAGCAGATAATGGTGCCTCTGGTGAAGGTAGCCCTAGTGGTTCTGTCAATGAAAACAAATTCTTTAACGGTTATCCCGATGAATTATCAGAGAACATGAAACTGATCAATGAATTGGGTGGACCAAATACCTACGAGCACTATCCAACTGGTTGGGCTGCTGCATTTTCTACGCCATTTAAAATGTTCAAGCGTTATTCTAACTACTCTGGTGGAACGGCTGATCCTTTGGTGATTACCTGGCCCAAGGGCATTAAAGCTAGAGGAGAAGTAAGAAACCAATACCACCATGCAGTGGATATTGTTCCAACCATTTTAGAAATTGTTGGAGTGGAAATGCCCAAAGTGTACAAAGGTATTGCCCAATATCCCTTGTCTGGTGTTTCCATGAAATATAGTTTTGACGCCAAACCCGATGCACCTACCCAAAAGCATGTACAATATTATACCATGTTGGGTACCCGCGCCATTTGGCAGGACGGTTGGAAAGCCGTTGCTGTTCACGCGCCTTTATCAAGCAAGGGTCATTTTGAACAGGACAAATGGGAACTCTATCATACCGATGTTGATAGGGCTGAAGCCAATGACTTGGCAAAACAATATCCTGAGAAACTGGAAGCTTTAAAGAAATTGTATTTTGTTGAAGCTGAAAAAAACAATGCATTGCCCTTAGATGATAGAACTGCTATTGAAATCTTGGGTGTTGAACGTCCTAAAGAAGAAGAGGAAAGGGATAGCTATACCTATTACCCACATACCAGCTCTGTTCCGGAAGCTGTTGCTGTAAATGTGCGTGGTAAATCTTATAAGATCATCTCCAATGTAGAAATCAAAGACGCCAATGCATCCGGTGTAATCTTTGCACACGGTTCTAGATTTGGTGGTCATAGCTTATTCATCAAAGATCATAAGCTCTATTATATCTATAATTTCTTGGGTATTACCGAACAGAAACTAGTGTCTACTACACCAATAACAACTGGTAAATACACATTTGGAATGGAGTTTACCAAAGAGAAAGCTGGTGAGCACAATGAGTCTATAGGTTCTGCAAAATTATATGTCAATGACAAGCAAGTAGCTACTGGTGCCATGAGAGCACAGGTTGGTAAATTCACTTTGTCTGGAGACGGTCTTTGTGTGGGTTATGATAGTGGAGACCCAGTAAGTAAACTATACAAATCACCAGGTGAGTTCAAAGGTGGAACCATTTCTTTTGTAACCGTAAGTACTGGAAAAGAGCAATACAGCGATTTGCAAAAAGACGCTCAAAGAGCATTTAGAAAAGAATAATTTTAATCATCGTAGGCAGCCTCAATCTAACAGTTGGGGCTGCTTTTTATTTACCACTTATTAAAAATTTGTATGAAAAAATTATTAGTAGTAGCTGCCCTGATGATTGCAGGAACAGGCTTTGCGCAAACAGGCGTGAAAGAAGATATTGCCGTGATTCAAAGTTTATATGGTAAGTCAAAACAAGAATTGGTACAAGCTTATATGAAATTGCAAGAGCCACAGGCCGCTGCTTTTGGAGCCATTTACGAAGAATATGAAGTTAAGCGTAAGGAATTGGGCAAGCAACGCATGATGTTAATTGCAGATTATGCTGACAATTTTGCTACACTTACCGATGAAAAAGCGGACCAATTGGCCAAAGACGTTTTGAAAAATAATATGGCATTTGAAAAGCTGTATAGCAAATATTATGGCAAAGTAAAATCTGCCATTGGAGCAATTAATGCGGCTAAATTTATTCAATTAGAATCAGCCTTGCATACTGCCATTAGAGAAAAGACACAGGAAGCACTTCCGTTGATTGGTGAAATTGAGCGTTCAAAAAAACAATAATCCCCCCTAACTAAAAGGCTCCGATTGCTCGGAGCCTTTTTTATTTTGTACATGTAAGGTTCATTACATTCTTTCTGGAACCTGAATACCCAATAATGACATGCCTGTTTTTAGGATTTGTGCAGTTAATGCAGCCAATTGCAAACGCAGGATTTTCTTTTCTTCCGTTTCTGCATTGCCAATAGACAATTGGTTATAGAAAGTATTAAATGTCTTGGCTAGTTCAAATACATAGATAGCAATCTTGGAAGGATCATGTTCCGTAGCGGCTTCTTCCAATATAGAGGGGAAGATCTCTTGTTGTTTGGTCAGCGCCATTTCTAGAGGATGAAGTTCTCCACCAAGACCAGCTGTTTGCCAAGAGACACTTTCTTGTTTGCGCAAAATACTTTTAATCCTTGCGTGGGTGTATTGAATAAATGGTCCAGTGAATCCATGAAAATCAATACTCTCTTCTGGATTGAAAATCATTTTCTTTTTTGGGTCCACCCTTAGCAAGAAAAACTTTAACGCGCCCAAACCAATGGTATCATAGAGCCCCACCAGTTCTTCTGTTGTAAAGTCTTTTACTTTTCCAAGCTCTTCTGTTTTCTGCTGCGCAATGCTGATCATGGCGTCTACCAAATCATCAGCATCAACCACGGTTCCTTCCCTACTTTTCATTTTTCCGGTTGGTAATTCCACCATCCCATAGCTTAAATGAAATATACCATCCGCTGCCGGGATCCCCAGTTTTTGACAAATCAGTTTCAACACTTTGAAATGATAATTCTGTTCATCACCCACCACATAAATACTTTGGTCTGCATGAAACTCTTGGTTTTTGTGAACCGCTAAGCCAATGTCTTGGGTAATATAAACAGATGTTCCGTCTTTGCGTTGCACCAGTTTTTCATCCAATCCATCGGCAGTTAAATCTATCCAAACAGAACTATCTTCTTTTTGATAAAAGACTTTTTTCTCTAGACCAGCGGCTACCAAGTCCTTGCCCAATAAATAAGTATTGGATTCATAATAGGTCTTATCAAAATCACTGCCAATGCGTTTGTATGTGGCGTCAAATCCCTCATAAACCCAGCCATTCATATTGCGCCATAATTCCATCACTTCTGGCTTGCCTGCTTCCCAGTCCAATAACATGGCCTGTGTGGCTTTCATAATGGGGGCTTCTTTTTCTGCTAAAGCAGTTTCCATACCAGCCGCTACCAACGCTGCTATTTCTGCCTTATAGGCATCATTAAATTTGACATAATAGTCACCCACAAAATGATCGCCCTTCATGCCCACAGTTTGAGGAGTGGCCCCATTGCCATATCGTTGCCAAGCAATCATACTCTTGCAAATATGAATCCCTCTATCGTTTACAATACAGGTTTTGGCTACACGGTATCCATTGGCTTTTAAAATTTCAGCAATACTCCAACCCAAAAAATTATTGCGTAAATGACCCAAGTGAAGGGGTTTATTGGTATTGGGAGAACTGTATTCCACCATCACGGTTTGGTTGCGTGGTGCATGCAAACCAAAACCTTCCTGACCTTGTACGCTTTGCAAAAAGCCCAACCAATAATCATTGGCAATACTCAAATTCAAAAAACCCTTGATCACATTAAATCCACTAAACAATTGCGGATGACCACTTACTAATGCAGTTCCTAATTCCTGCCCCAAGGCATCGGGTGATTTTTTTAATTGCTTGACAAACGCAAATAATACCACGGTATAATCCCCTTCAAATTCGGGTTTGGTGGCATTCACCAATACTTGTTCTATACTAATTTCTACCCCATACAATTGCGTTATGGAAGCAAGGGTGGCTGCTTTAATTTGGGCTACTACACTATTCATCTTAACATTTTCGGAGGACAAAGCTAACAAATTAAGGCCTACCTTTGCCGCGGTAAATGCGAAAGCTGCACGAAAATATACGTAGCCTGATTCTCAGTGTTGTGGACTTCTTCTATCCGTTCTTTCGTAGTCTCATGCCCTTGCAAACCTTTAGATATGCCGCTTGTGGCGGATTCAACACGGTTTTAGACATTAGCTTGTTTTTTATATCCTATAATTTTATCTTGGAAAAACAGCCCTTGCATCTTGGATTTTTGACCATTGGGCCCCATATAGCTGCATTTTTGATTGGCTTTATGGTGACTTTTCCCATTGGATTTTATTTGAGCAGGTACGTGGTGTTTCAAGAAACATCGGTTAGAAAAGCCAAGCAATTGGCCAAGTATTTTGCCGTTGTTTTTGGATGCTTAGTGTTAAACTATGCGTTCTTAAAATTATTTGTAGACCTCTTTGGTTGGTATCCCACACCCAGTAAAATGTTAACCACGGTGTTTGTGGTTGCTTTCTCTTATGTGAGTCAGAAAAATTTTACTTTCCGGCCACAACAGGGGAATTGAGCAAATGACTCTTGGGTCTGATCTGTAATTGCAAAGTTGCTAGACCTGTTTTTTCTGCGTGTACTACTTTTAATTGATGTTTTCCACTCAATGACAATTCCACCATATGACTGGTGCCATCATCATATTGGGTGTAGCTAGATGACCAAGCATCTATGATGATTTTTCCATCCAAATATACTCGCACCAAATCATCTGCTGTAACAGAAAGTTGATAAAGGTCTTTTGGAAAATCAATGGTTGTAGTGGCTACAGTAGCAAAACTATCTGCGGGTAATTGGTTGGCAATCTTTCCCCACCAGATATAGTTCAAATCCTGAACAGTAGTAGTTTCTATAGCTTGTCCAGCTAATAATTTTTCAAAACCAGCACTGGCATTTTCTGGATGGCTCAAACTATCCCAAGCATACCAGTCTACCCGCCAATCATGTTTGGGTGTAAAGCCTTTCCAAGAAAAATCCTGGACAATACCTGCTGCAATGTTTTTTCCAAATGCATCGGTAGTAGCTGCCCCTTTGTATTGCAATTGAATAGAAGGATTTACAGTATTGGAATCCAATCGCGCCAGTAGCTTTGAGGGCAAACTGTCTGGTCCGCGGGTCAATAATTCAAAACCTTGTAACTGTTTGATAGACCATTCACCCTTGGGCCCCAAAACTTCAAAATGATAACGCCCCAAACTATCAATTTTATTTAACCAGACTAGAGGAGATTTAAAATCATATGGCCCCCAAGGCGTGATCCTTATTTGGTCAATGCCTTGCGGAAATCCTTGTGCGGGAAGTGTTTTAACTGGAATGCTGGCTAACCGTTTGTCTTCTTGATAGTCAAGATCAAGTAGGTCTCCCTCGCGGCTGGTATCAATTTCATTGAGCCGTTGTCCCCATTTCCAAATCTCACCCACCTGCATTTTTTTATTTCCTCCAAATGCTGAAGAGTCTGTACCCATAATATCGTACACCAGTTGATTATAGCTAAACCTATTTGAAGTAATCCAATAGTTTTTGCTTTCTGTATTGCGCAATTTGGCATAGGCCCAATCTGCGGGTTGTTTTTCTCTGGACCAAAGTTTAATGGCAGTATGGTCCTCTAAAAATCGGTTCATGGCAATATTGATGCCCTGCCCATGTTCAATGGCAATGCCAATTCTATTACCCACAAATATATTATCTGAAAAATCACTGCTATAACTATAACCACCCCAAATGCCGTGGTCACAACCTTCAAAGCGATTGTGCAAAACGGTATTGCTACTAAAAGTTAATTCGGCACCATTGGTAGGAGCAAAGGAAAAATCGTTTCCGTACAAGAGATTATGATTGCATCCACCTGTTGCAGAGTCCATGGTGGTTTGACCCGCCCATAGAAAAAATCCATCGCCCCCGTGCGTAACAGAATTATAGGCAAATACATTTTCACTGCTTTGCTCAAACACCAAAATACCCGCGCTATCTTGTCCGCGTCTATAAAAACCAAAACTGCTTCCACGAACATTATAATCCAGTTGGTTATGATATACCTGATTAAAACTACTGCGGTACATACCAATTCCTAGTCCTGAATTAAAAGAGAAATTATTGTCATAGACTTGAGCCTTGTTGCATTGGGTCATGAGTAAAGCGCATTGCCCACCCGTTACCAAATTGTCATGGATCTTGGCAGCTTCACAATGCTTCAGATAAATGGCTGCACCATAGCGTAACCACTGGTCTTTTTCATTGTGGTGAAAACTCATCCAATCACTAATGTCTTCCTTGTTCCATTGGCTATGCAATTGTTGGCGATAATTATAACTGAGGTTGCAGTGTTCAATGGTCAGTCCTTGAACACTATCGGCCAGAATGGCTATTTGAAAACCCTTCACCACCAGATTCTTGAGGGTAATATTTTTGGAACCAGGCGCTATATAAATGGCTATTCCACGCATTTGATTGGGTAGGGTGCCTTGCGGTGATCCATCTAAAATGGCTTGAGAAAAGTCTACCGTTATATGATTTCCTGTAATCCTAATCAAGGATTGATTCAAGGCGGTATCAGCTTTTAATTGGTAAAGCCCCGGCTGGATCACCGCGCTTTCTTGAATCTGCATGTCCTTGGTCAAGGGCATTTGGGCCAGACTTGACAGGGAAAATCCTGTCAGCAATAAGGTCAAAAGGCGGAGAACCAGCTTGTTTTGCATGACTAAAAGTACGGATTTGCTAAAAAAACTGCTAAACCTTGTAGAATTTACTGTCAGGTTCTGACATTTTTGCACTTTAGACCAGATGGCATGGTGATTGACAGTAATGCATAGATTTCATATAGGAATCAAAGATTAAAAAATAAGTATATGGGAAAGATTATTGGAATTGACCTAGGAACAACCAACAGTTGCGTCTCTGTAATGGAGGGGAACGAACCTGTTGTGATTGCCAACGACGAAGGACGTAGAACAACCCCTTCCGTTGTAGCATTTTTGAAAAATGGTGAGCGTAAAGTGGGTGATCCTGCAAAGCGTCAGGCCATTACCAATCCTCAGAATACCATTAGTAGCGTTAAGCGTTTCATGGGTAGGAGGTTTGATGAAGTAACTGAAGAAATCAGCCACTGGAGCTATCAAGTTGCCAAAGGCGATAACAATACCGTACGTGTAGCAATTGATGATCGCTTGTTTACACCACAAGAAATCTCTGCAATGATTTTGCAGAAGATGAAAAAAACAGCAGAAGACTATTTGGGTCAGGAAGTAACTGAAGCGGTAATTACCGTTCCTGCCTATTTTAATGACGCTCAACGTCAGGCTACCAAAGAAGCGGGTGAGATTGCTGGTTTGAATGTTCGCAGAATTGTGAACGAACCAACTGCAGCTGCCTTGGCTTATGGTTTAGACAAAAAACACGCTGATCAGAAGATTGCGGTATTTGACTTGGGTGGTGGTACTTTTGATATCTCCATCTTGGAATTGGGTGATGGCGTATTTGAAGTAAAATCTACCAATGGTGATACCCACTTGGGTGGTGATGACTTTGATAAAGTGATCATGGACTATTTGGCGGATGAATTCAAAAAACAAGAAGCCATTGACCTGCGCAAAGACCCAATGGCCTTACAGCGTTTGAAAGAAGCTTCAGAAAAAGCAAAAGTTGAATTGAGTTCTTCTCAGGAAACCGAGATCAACCTACCATATATTACAGCTGTTGACGGCGTGCCTAAACACTTGGTGTTGAAACTGTCTAGGGCCAAGTTTGAAGCATTGTCTGATAACCTGTTCACTCGTTGCTTAAAGCCTTGTGAAGCGGCTTTGAACGATGCTGGTTATAGCATTTCTCAAATTGACGAAGTAATCTTAGTAGGTGGTTCTACTCGTATTCCTAAAGTACAGGAGATTGTAGAAAAATTCTTTGGTAAAAAACCAAACAAAGGGGTGAATCCTGATGAAGTAGTTGCTATTGGTGCAGCTATTCAAGGTGCGGTATTGAGTGGAGACATTAAGGACGTATTGTTATTAGACGTTACGCCTCTTGGATTGGGTATTGAAACCATGGGTGGTGTTATGACTACCATGATTCCTTCAAATACTACTATTCCTACCAAGAAAACTGAAGTATATTCTACTGCCAGTGATAACCAACCAGGTGTACAAATCCATGTATTGCAAGGTGAGCGCCCCATGGCCAACCAAAACAAGAGCTTGGGTATGTTTAACCTAGATGGTATTCCTCCAGCTCCACGTGGTGTTCCTCAAATTGAAGTGACTTTTGACATTGACGCCAATGGTATGATCCATGTGAGCGCCAAAGACAAGGGCACTAACAAAGAACAAAAAATTCGCATTGAAGCGGGTAGTGGTTTGAGCAAGGAAGAAGTAGAGAAAATGAAAGCCGAGGCCAAAGCCAATGAAGCTGCGGATAAAGAAGCTCGTGAGCGTGTTGAAAAATTGAATGCTGCTGATAGCATGATTTTCCAAACAGAGAAGCAATTCAAAGAATTTGGAGACAAGATTCCTGCAGACAAAAAAGCGCCAATTGAAGCAGCTTTGGAAAAACTCAAAGAAGCGCACAAGAACCAAGACATTGCAGCCATTGATGCAGCTACTGCAGAAATGAATACTGCATGGACTGCGGCAAGCGAAGAGATCTACAAGGCGCAAGCCGAAGCAGGTGCTGGCGCAGGCGCTCAAGCTGGTCCTCAGGGCGGTGCACAAGCTGGTGGCGGACAAGCGGCTGGTGAAACCGTTACTGACGCAGAATTTGAAGAAGTGAAATAAAATAAGTCAAAATTCAAAATCAAAACTATAGCGAAGAATAAAGCGAAGTTTAAAATAAAAGAATTTGAAATTGATATAATAATTAGCGGCCCCAATTTGGGGTCGCTTTTTTTGTAAGATTTTCTAGAAAATTTTTGGATGATTTCTTGTAAAAAGTCATAAATCAATGATTTTCAATTACCTTGTTCCTTATGCCACTAACCAAGGACTTTGTCCATTCCAACAGCCCAGAGCCACATCGCGCCAGAACCAAAGCTATATTACAGTCTAAGCCAGAAATGCGAAAATTAATAGGGAAGAACCCCTATACTTTTCTGGCCATAATAGGTATTGTTTCCCTGCAATTATTCCTTTGTTATTGGTTGCATGACCAGAGCTGGTGGCTGGTTTTTGGACTGGCGTATTTGATAGGTGCATTTGCAGATCATGCATTGTTTGTGATGATTCATGAATGTGCGCACAAACTCATTTTTAAAAGCCATGCTGCCAATAGACTGGCTGGAATCTTAGCCAATATTCCACAGGTATTTCCAAGCAGTATTTCTTTTGAACGCTACCATATCAAGCACCATTCTTTTCAAGGTGTGATGGAACTTGACGGAGACCTGCCCAATGAGTGGGAAGCCAAGCTGATAGACAATTCCGTGATTGGAAAAATTATCTGGCTATTGTTTTATCCCCTGTTTCAATTATTCCGTTTGGGCCGCTTGCGCGAGATCAAACCCTTTGATGGTTGGATAGCATTTAATATGTTGGTGCAGATTGTTTTTGTTGTAGCAGTGGCTTTTTTTCTAGGTCCAAAATCTATTGTGTTTTTGATTGCCTCTTTCTTTTTTTCTGTGGGTTTGCATCCGCTGGGAGCCCGCTGGATTCAAGAGCATTATTTGTTAGAAGGTGACCAAGAAACCCATAGTTATTATGGCCCTTTAAATACCGTTGGCTTTAATGTAGGATATCATAATGAACACCATGATTTTCCTTCTGTGCCCTGGAATAAATTGCCACAGATCAGGGCCACCGCACCTGCTTTTTACAATACCCTTAATTACCATACTTCTTGGACCAAACTCTTTTTTAGATTTCTCTTTGACAAGAAGATTTCACTCTATTCTAGGGTAGTTCGTGAGAACCGTGGAAAAGTGCCGTTAACGGATGAGTCTAAGCCCGATGTAGAACTGCCTGTTGCTTAACAAATCTTGTGAATAGATTTTAGCATAAGTTTTTTATGCTACTACTAACGATTGTTAGTGTGAACGATTATCTTTGGCATTCAAAACCTTGTCATGCAAGAAAAAACCGTTTATATAGTTTCTGCCGTACGTACACCCATGGGTAGTTTTGGTGGATCGTTAAAAGATTTTAGCGCCACCCAGTTGGGGGGCATTGCTATTAAAGCCGCGGTAGAACGCGCAGGTCTTAATCCCTCTCAAGTGCAAGAAGTATTGATGGGTTCCGTAATCCAGGCCAACTTAGGTCAGGCACCGGCCAGACAGGCTTCTAAATTAGCGGGGCTGCCCGATAGTGTTATTGCAACAACCATTAATAAAGTATGTGCTTCTGGTATGAAAGCCATTGCGCTAGCAGCGCAATCCATTTTGCTGGGCGATGCTGAGATTATAGTAGCTGGTGGTATGGAGAGCATGAGCAATGTGCCTTTCTATGCTCCTAATATGCGTTGGGGTAATAAATACGGTAATGTGCAACTGATTGATGGACTAGCCAAAGACGGTTTAACCGATGTCTATCACAATTATGCCATGGGTAATGCGGCTGAGCTTTGTGCCAAAGAATGTGGCATTAGCCGTGAAGACCAAGATACCTTTGCCATTGAAAGTTATTCTCGTAGTCAAGCCGCGATTAAAAATGGTTGGTTTGACGCAGAAATAGTACCCGTGCCCATTCCACAACGCAAGGG
>CAMFKK010000021.1 GCA_945957225.1 uncultured Sphingobacteriia bacterium
GCTCAATAGGTCAATAAAATCCTGTGTGGCTTTTACCAAAGATTGTGCAATTGCCAAATTTGCCATGAAGCATAGACATAAAATGTATACAATGGTTTTTTTCATATGGCGTCTTTGAAAAAATTTAGTGATGTAGTCATTTCTAAAGCTTTCAAACAACCAGTGAATTAGACAGATGTTTTACTAAAATGCTTTTTAAAAAGACAGAACATAAAGATTATTTATAGCCCCCCTAAAATTTAAAAAATAATTTTTTCTGGTACAACCAATAACAAATGCCCCACATAGCCAACCAAACCGAACTACTTGTCAATATTTGGGTGACCAATTCTCCTGTCCATGCAAATAAGAGTTTGACAAATGGCTCCAAAATATGTTGTAATAAATCTGCAGCACCAACTGAGAAAAATAAATAGATAAACAAACTATTGGATCCCACAATCATAAAAAACTTAGCGCCTTTAGTAAAAGCGTGTTTCACATCTATTAACCAATAGGAAAAGGCCAACACCAATATTGCCCATCCACCACTGGCAAATACAAATGAACTGGTTGCAATTTTTTTGATGATGGGTGTAATGTCTAAAAGGTCTAAACTATATCCTAACAACAAACAAGCAATAGCAGCAAGGACCAGGGTTTGAATTTTTTCAATTGCTGGTTTTTCTTGCATCAATAATTTACCACATAAAACGCCCCAAATAGTATGTGCCGTTGTAGATACCGCATTTAAACTTGACCAGATACTGGCTTTCTCCACCCCCTCAATGGTATTGTTAAACCATGCTCCCAAATTTTCAAAAGCCACCCAAGGATGGTTAAAACCTTCAACTGGAAAATATCTATAAGCTAGGTCAATGCCCAGCAGGAGCAGCAAGGAAAGACCCAACTGAAATTGGAAGGATTTGTCTCTGATTAAAAAAGCCACCAGATAGGTAACCGATAATTGTGCCAACACATTTTGAAACCTAAATACCAAATGTCCTGCGTGCACAAAATATAGGCCCCATCCAAAGAATAATAACAAGAAGGATCTTTTGAAAGCGTGTTTGGTAATAGTTTGAATACTCTGCCCTGCTTTGATTCTATTGGCCACTGCAAATGGAATAGACACCCCCACAATAAACATAAAAAAGGGTTGAATCAGGTCCCAGAAATACAATCCATGCCATTCATGATGATCTAGCTGTTGCCCAAGGGCTTTGACCAAACCCCAATCAGAAACTCTTAAATGCTCATACAATCCACTTGCTTCACCCGCTAAAAGAAACATGGTAATGCCTCTAAAAAAATCTACTGATTGAATTCTGGTTATTGAATGATTGTTGTGTTGCATCAATAGTTGGATAATAATAAAGTCAATGATTGTGTATGCGAATAGGAGATGTTTCTATTGTTATGTATGGCAGGTGTCCAAAATTTTGAATCTCGGAACACTTTGCCAACTTTATTGTCTATACTTTCATCTATTGCATTATCTATCATAACAGTTGATATAGAACCATTTGAATCAATCATAAAAAAAACATTATACCGAATGAAATATATTCCAGAATTGCCTTTTACTGCACTAGTAATATCATAAGTCTTTTTTTCTAAATAACTTCTCCATCCGTTTAGACCATTTTTATATTCAGGCACTTTATTGATTAAATTACAACTGTCTTGTTGTATGCCATCTTTGTTATAGCATAAAGCGTTAAAATATTTTACAGTACTGTCATAATAGATGTTTTCAAAGGAATCAAATTTAAGGGAAGGTTTACCAATAGGAACCGTTTCTGTTAGGGGATATTGTATTACAGAAGCTTTGGTCCCATTGTCGTGATAATAAAACCAATTGCCTGCTTTCCTAAGTCCCTCATTAAAAAGACCCTTAAAAGAAATATTCCCATTTTCAAATAAGCCAATTGCAACTCCTTTGCCCGTTCCTGTTGAATCCATTTGCAAATCAATTCTAATTGCCCCATTAGGGTACCAGCCATTGCAGACTCCAAGAGGTATATCATGTTTAAAGTTCAATGAATCTTGCATCATGCCATTTGGATAAAAACTCAAATAGACCCCTTCTTTTAGATTGTCTTGATAATAGACAGTTGATTCTAAATTATTATTAGGGTAGAAATTGGTAAATTGTCCATGTTTAATGGTATTGGCAGAATCCTTGTAATAGCCATCTTTCTTTAATATATTGGTTTGTTTATAGTAATCAGATCTATGCCAGAGACCATTTTTAGCTTCATTTACAGATATGAGCCAAGCATCTTTTTCATTGCATATTTCCTCGGCAACATTTCTATAATTTACAATCGGTTGAGATGATACCGTTTTAACTAAACAAATAATCAAGAAAAAATAGAAAGTGATTTTGATTTGCATCATTGAAAATAAAAATATCTTTTAATATTTCATATTTAAAGAGGTAAAAGATATAACCTATTTTCATATCCAAAATTGAGTTATGGCATTGAAACTATACATGGTATTATTAGGTGGCAAACCCAAGGGCAGGCACACAGAACAGCATGATATTTTTTTTGGAATTGCCGATTCCTTAAAGGAGTTGATTCCTCAGTTCAATCAGTTCTGGCCTGAAGCCAAGGGGAAAATGCACGTAGATGGTTTTAGAGAAGTCAATCAGGTAGATGGCCAACAAATTCATATTGTTCCTAGGGGGAGTCAAACAACCTCAGCATCGCAGCAGCTATTTTTTATTAATCTTGGCGGGTACAAAAAAGACGAATTTGAAGAATTTCACTATAAAATGGTTGTTGCCGCTACAGACAAAGCATCAGCTATTCAACAGGCCAAACAAACCGCATTTTTCAAGCATACCCATTTTGAAGGGGCTAGTTCACATGTGGATGATAAATATGGGGTAGACGTGGATGACTTATATACCATTGATGAAATCTTACCTTTGGCTACCAAGGAGCAATACGCCATTGAACTGAGTCCTATAATAGAAGAACATCAGGACGTATTGCATTTGGGGTATTTTAAATTTGATAGCCTATAATTCACCGATCCTTCATCTTGGAGCTTTGCAATTTTACCTACATTTGAATTGGTAATTCCTACCATTGCCATGCCCAAACTAGATAACAATAACGATGCTTCGCTAGTATTGCTTTTGCAAAAAGGCAATCTCATGGCTTTTGATAGCTTGTATTGGAAATATCACAAAGCACTCTATGCCAATGTGTTCAAGTTGGTAAAAGACCAAGGGATTACCGAAGATATTGTGCAAGAAACCTTTATTAGTCTTTGGCAAAAAAAGCATTTACTCAAAGCAGACAGTTCCATTTCTGGATGGCTTTTTGTTAACTGCTATCACAAATCGGTGAATTGGCAGAAGAAACAACTGTTGGAAGCCAAAATGAATCGCATTATAGCTGACAAGCTCTTAGAAGAATCCGTTCCTGATTTGTATGAGCAGCAAATGCAATTATTGGAAAAAGCCATTAGTCAACTATCGCCCCAGAAAAGAAAAGTATTTGAATTGTGTAAATTGCAAGGGAAAACCTATTCTGAAACAGCAAAGGAATTGAATATTTCTGCTCATACGGTTAAAGAATACCTAGCAGGTGCTATGGCCTTTATTAAAGAATATGCATTGGCCCATCCAGAATACAAACTGGCGCTTCCAATTTTATGGGTAATCACTCAATAATTTTTTTTAGTACCCCCCCCGAATGAATAATCCGATTGTATTTATAGTACAAACGATTGCTAGTGGAGCCATCCCATGAGATATTAGAAAGACTTTTGACCAAATCTACCTGGACTTCTGAAGAACAGGCCTGGATGTTGGAATACCTGCAGGAAACTGACCAACACGCATTGCGTCAGTTGATGCAAGAAAAATTTGAACAAGACCTAGCATCCCCCACCCAGTTACCCGCAACTATTTCTGAACGATTATTGGCTCAAATTCATGAGCAAATCAATGCCACACCAGTTAGGGCACCAAAGCTATATTGGAAAAAATGGTTGGCTGCTGCCGCGATGGTAATTTTAGTAGCTGCTGCAGCTTTTTTATATCTCCAATCAAAGCAGGTTACACCTGTTCCTGTTGCTAAACTTACTCTGAAACAAGATATAGCCCCACCCAGTACCAATACAGCCATCATTACTTTGGGTAATGGTCAGCAAATTATATTAGATAGTGCCGGCAAGGGTCTCTTGGCTATGGAAGGAAATGTACAATTATCAAAAACGGCAGATGGCTCTATTGTTTACCAAGGTTCATCTGATAAGTATTTGGTGAATACACTAAATAATCCAAGGGGAAGTAAACCTATTTCCTTGGTTTTGAACGATGGCAGCAAGGTTTGGTTAAATAGCGAGAGTTCTCTTAGGTATCCAGTTGCATTTGGGGCATCTGAAAGACAGGTAGAAATTACAGGAGAAGCCTATTTTGAAGTAGCCAAAAAAGCAGCCCCTTTTAAAGTTGCGGTGGCTGGAAAGGGAATGGTTGAAGTATTGGGTACCCATTTTAATGTCAATAGTTATCAAGACGAGACTTATACCAAAGTGACTTTATTAGAAGGTAGTGTAAAACTTTATTTACAACCCAATGGGAATGGAGCTGTTGCTATTAAACCTGGACAACAAGCCATTTACCTATCCGATCAGCAAAAACAAAGCAGTATTCAAGTTAAAAATGATATTGATCTTTCTGCGGTTGTAGCATGGAAAAACGGCTTTTTTAATTTTGATCATGCAGATTTAAAATCTGTTTTGCGCCAATTGTCTAGATGGTATAATGTAGACGTAGTGTATCAGGGAAATATTCCTAAAAGAGTATTTGGAGGAGAAATGCAAAGAGACCTGAACTTATCTGAAGTGCTTAAAATTCTGGAAAAAAACAATGTTCACTTTAAAATAGAAACCGATAAACTAATTGTTATGCCATAAAACGCCGTTTGACAGTTAAAATAATCCATAAAAAAACCGCTCCAACTGCAATTGGAACGGCAATCATTGGATTAAAAAATAAATTCTTGAGGAATCATCTTTCATAACCCAAACATTGCAAAAGTATGAATTTATCTATTGATGGCCGGGAGGGCAATCCGGCTGTTGGAAAGCAGCATATTGCTGCACGCATCCAATATTACATAGAATGCCTGATTTCCAAAAACAAAACAATCTTATTGGCAATGAGACTTACCTGCATCCTATTAACAGTTGCATTTCTCCAAGTTTCTGCAAAAGGAAGCTCTCAACAGGTTTCACTTACAGGAAAGGAAATGACCTTACTCAAAGTATTTGAGTCCATTAAAAGTCAAACCGGCTTTGTATTTTTTTATGATGCCAATTTGTTGCAAAAGGCAAAACCAGTTACACTCAATGTGAGAAAACAACCCTTAGAAACAACTTTGGCCCAGGTTTTTGACAACCAGCCATTAAGCTATTCTATTGTCAATAAAACCATCACCATTACAGCAAAAAATACGGTACCTATAAGTACAAATACTGTTGTAGCTGCTGTGGAAACGCCAATGTTTGCAAAAGTATCTGGAACCGTCACTGATGAAAAAGGTCAGGGATTAAATGGTGCTTCCATTATGGTCAAGGGTACCAGCAATGGAGTTAAAACAGATGCTGATGGTAATTTTCAAATTGAAGTTGCACCCAATGCTGTTTTGGTCATTTCTTTTGTTGGATATGAATCAATAGAAATTGCTGTCAATGGAAGGTCATCTGTTATGGCTAGATTAAAACAAACCGTTTCAGTGATTGAACAAGTGGTGGTGGTAGGTTATGGTACTCAAAGAAAAAAGGATTTAACTGGATCTATATCTACTGTAAAAGGTGAGACGGTGGCAAAAATGCCTGGAACCAATCCTATTGGATCTTTACAAGGAAAAGTAGCTGGTCTTACCGTTTCCAATTCTGGAAGAGCAGGTTCAAGCCCTGTAGTCAGAATCCGTGGTATCAATAGTACCAATAGTGCTAGCCCTGTATATGTAGTAGATGGAATTTTGCATGACAACGTAGACTTTTTGAATCCTGCCGATATTGAATCAATTGATATCTTAAGAGATCCATCAAGTATAGCTATCTATGGTTTGCGTGGTGCTAATGGTGTCATAGCCATTACTTCTAAAAAAGCATCAAGAGGTGAAACCAAGATTAATTTTCAATCGGCCTATGGCTTGCAAAAAGTAATTGATAAAATTCAATTGGTAGACGCTGCAGGTTTTAAAACATTGTATACTGCTCAGTTGAAAAATTTGAATGCCGCTCCTTTTGACTATACCAATTATACAGCAAATACCAATTGGCAAGATTTGGTGTTGCGCGATGCGATGATTGCAACAGGTAATTTAAGTGTGTCAAATAGTTCTGAAAAAAGTAGCACTTATTTGAATGTGGGTTATACTAATCAGGAAGGGGTTTTACGCAATGATAGTTATCAGCGTTACTTGCTTCGTTTAAATGAAGAGATTAGATTCACAGACAAAATTAAAGTGGGAGCAGATATTACAGGATACCACTGGAATAGTAATCCACCAGCTGCTTCCATTACCAACGCTTTATGGGCGGCACCCATTGTAGGCATTAAGCAAGACGATAATACTTATTATAGTATGCCTTCTTTTCAGAGAGCCCAGGTGGGTAACCCAATGGCGGCTCTAAACCGTAATGACGGAAATACTATTGACAAAGGATATCGTTTTATTGGATCGGCTTTTGCCGAAATTAAATTTGCCAAATATTTTACTTGGAAGTCTATAGTATATGGCGATTTCACATTTAATAATTCAAGAAGCTTTAGTAGACTTCCATTTAGTTTTGTAAATCTTGGTGAAGGTGCAGCACCAACTACTACTACCTTTGATAATACAGTAAAAACTTCTGTATCTCAAAGTCAGAGTGAAGCCAAAAGATATCAGCAAGACCATACCCTTACTTTTAATAAAACCTTTACAGGTGGACATGCAGTAACTGCAATGGCAGGTTATAGCTCTATTTATAGTTATAATAATTATGTAAATGGTACGCGTAGAGATACTTCAGTGAATATCAATAACAGTCCTGATTTCTGGTATATTGGTGTTTCTAACCCTAATAACCCCGGCAATTTTGACGGAGGTGGTGGAGAGAGTGCCATTGCCGGTGCATTTGGAAGGGTGAGTTATTCTTATTTAGGTAAATACCTTTTGAATGCTACTATTAGAAGAGATGGAAGTTCCAAATTTGCGCCTCAAAACAGATGGGGAACATTTGGTAGTATTGGTCTAGGATGGGTAGCAAGTGATGAAGCTTTCTTTAAGAAAATCAAGGCTATTGATTATTTTAAAATTAGAGGAGCATGGGGCTTAACTGGAAATGCCAATGGATTTGCTGATAACTTATACAAGCCAGGTGTATCCAATGCTAGTACAGCAATTTTTGGAGACAATATTTATAGCTCTATTCAAGCAGCCTATATTCCTGATCCTAATTTGCATTGGGAAACTGTACGTGGTATTGATATTGGATTTGATCTAAGAACCCTGAATAATAAATTAAACGCAGAGTTTACTTATTATAATAGAACCACAACAGATATTCTTACAGCAGTAAGTCTTCCAAATGAAACCAGGAGTTATTTTACCAACTTAGGTGAAATCAGCAACAAGGGGATTGAACTTTCACTTGGTTGGAACGATGTAATCAACAAAGATTGGAGTTATGGCATTTCTGCTAATTTTAGTCATAATACCAATGAAGTAAAATCAATTGGAAATAATTTTAACTTCTCCATCATTGGTAACGGCGGCGCCAACTTAACTACCACTGGCCAATCCATTGGTTATTTTTACGGCTATACCCAAACAGGAATTTATCAATCTACTGCTGATCTAAGCAAGCAAGCAGCATTTAGTAATTCCTTGCCTGGTGATATTTCTTATGCCGATATTAATGGAGATGGCGTAATTACACCAGCTGACAGGGGTTATATTGGTACGCCATTTCCTCCTTATAGTTTTGGTGGCAATTTCACATTGGCCTACAAAGGATTTGACTTTGAATTGGATGTACAAGGAATGGCTGGTCACAAGATCTATACCCAAAGAAGAACTGCCACATTTGCTGTGTTAAACTATGAAGCAAATAGGCTGAATGCATATACCACAGCCGGCACTTCTAATATAGAACCAATACTAGATAATACTAGGGGTAATAATTTCTTGATGAGTACTTATTATCTAGAACCAGGAGATTATTTCAGAATTCGTAATCTTCAAATTGGTTATACGTTCAAGAAGAACATTTTGTCCAAAGCTGGAATTAAACAAGCAAGGGTTTACCTAAATGGACAGAACCTGAAAACTTGGAGTAAGGTAACAGGATATTCTCCTGAGCCATTGATAGGAAGTATTTTGGGCGGTGGAGCTGATAACGGTTCTTACCCTGTTCCTGCCATTTACACTTTTGGTATTAACCTTAGTTTTTAATTGAACAATCCATTCAACATGAAAAAAATATTCAAATTCCCCACAACAATGTTCATTACAGTATCCATCCTGATGGTGGCCTGTTTTGCTAGTGGATGTAAAAAAGGTTTTCTAGACACACAGCGTCAAGGTGGTTATGACGCTGACAATTATCCTTATCCTGGAGGTTCTGGTCCTTATGACCAATTCATTTTTGGCGCATATAATGAGTTGAGAAGTTTTAACGTACATAGTCAAGCATTTATTACAGCTACCAGTATTAGAAGTGATGATGCAGACAAAGGTAGTACTCCCGCAGATGGTGGAGCTGCAGCCATTGATATGGATAATTTTCCAGTTGCACCAAGTAATAGTTTTGCAAACACTTTGTGGTTGGGTTATTATTCCTTGATCAACAAATGTAATTCAACCATCAAGGAAGTCAATACCAATACTTTAATTGTTGCAACAGACGCGGTTAAACAACAAACCATTGGAGAAGCTAGATTCTTAAGGGCCTATGCTTATTTTAATATGGTAAGGTTATTTGGAAGAGTACCCTTAATTGATTCTTTGTTTACAAATCCTGCTTTGCAAAACAATGTACCTCAAAGTAGCGCAGCTCAATTATATGCATTTATTGAGGGTGATTTAACTTTTGCTTCTAATAATCTTCCTCTAAACTGGCCTGCAAGTTTTGCTGGAAGAGCTACTAAAGGAGCTGCAACAGGCATGTTGGCTAAAGTGTATTTGTACCAACAAAAATGGCAACAAGCCATGGATGCTGCCAACACAGTGATGAGTTCAGGTCAGTATGACCTTTCAACTCCTTTTGATAAAATTTTTAGAGAAGAAGGAGAGAATAGTAGAGAGTCTGTTTTTGAAGTTCAGGCAACTGCTTCTGCTTCATTTCCAACCAGCAATGGTGTTCAGTATGCACAGATTCAGGGTGTTAGAGGTTCTGGTGCATTTGACCTAGGTTGGGGATGGAATTCTCCCAGCACATTTCTAGAAGCTGCTTTTGAAGTCAATGATCCAAGAAAGAATAGAACCATCCTATATACTAGTACAGCTACCACTACCTATCAGTCTTTGTATGGAGAGGTTTTTCCTTTAGCACTACCCAATCCTCGTTACAATAATAAAGTTTATACCAATCCTGCACTTCGCAGTTCTATAGGAAACCGTTTTGGTTATTGGATGAATATTCGCGTTTTACGCTATGCGGATGTGGTATTAATGTATGCTGAGGCAGCCAATGAAGTAGGTGGAGCCACGAATTTGACCAATGCAAGAAATGCTTTGAACAGTATTCGTTTGCGTGCAAGAAATGGTGTTGCTGGTATATTGCCAGATGTCACAGCTGCGGATCAAGCTACTCTTAGAGATGCTATTAGAAAAGAGAGACGCGTTGAGTTGGCTATGGAACACGAAAGATTTTTTGATATTGTTCGTTGGGGAATTGCACAAGCGGCCATGGGCGCTGCTGGTAAAACTAATTTCTCCAGTAGCAGGGATGGATTATTACCCATTCCACAAACACAAATTGACTTGAGTGCAGGTGTGTTAACACAAAACCCAGGTTATTGATTCCATTACCACAAAAATTTGACCAATGAAACTTTCAATTAATATCAACATACAACAATTGCTTATTCTGGCAACATTTGCCATGATGGGTGTTTCCTGCAAGAAGGATGGTAATCCAAACAATCTACCCAGCGTTAGTACCGCTAGTTATGAAGGCAAGATTGATGGGTATACCAGCTCTAATGAAGTATTTCCAGAAAACCTGATTGCTTATTGGAGTTTTGACGATACCAAGAATGAATTGGTATCTGGAACTGCGCCATCTTCATCGGCCAATGACAGTTATGTTACTGGTGGTGTAAGGGGTAAAGCGCTCAACTTGGCAGCAGGATATCTGTATTTTCCTGTACAATTCCAAAAATTCAAAGTTGACTCTTTAAAAAGTTGGACCATTAGTACTTGGGTGAAAATCCTCAACAATGGAAGCAAGCGTACCATGTTGTTTCAACTAGCTAGACCAGGCATCTTTAATGGCAATATCAATTTTGCCTTGAACACCCAGTCTTTTCCAGCTACAACCACCAACATCTTGCGTATACAACCAACATTCACAACAGTTGGAGGAGGAACACAAGATAATTTGAATAGTACTTTATCTCCAACCATTGGCATGGATAAGTGGACGCACTTGGTATTAACCTATGACGGTACAACAGGCGTATTCAATATTTGGGCCGATGCAGTAAAAGTGGGTGCTTTTCCTAACAGGGGTGTAGGTAATAACTTATATAAGTCTTGGGAGCCTAGTGAAATTATCATAGGCGCTAATTACAATAGTATTCCTGGAAAGTCAGTTAGCGCAGATGTTTCTTTTGCAGCTATGACTGGACAGATAGACGAACTACGGATTTATAACAAAACATTCCCTGATGCACATGTGAAAGCATTGTACAATCTGGGCATGGCTAATAAGTAGTGATTTCAGATTCAGAAAGCTGCATGGGGAAACCTATGCAGCTTTTTTATAAATTACCTTTTAATTGCTAAAAGAATCAACCATGAGATATTGGATCTTGTTGCTATTATTCATTACCAGTAATGTTGATGCTCAGTCATCAAAAAAAACGTCAAAACAACTATTCCAAAATCAAGCTGAAGAAACTGTTTTTAACCAAGTACAGCAATCCAGTTTTGAATATTTTAGAAAAGGTGCTGAACCCATTAGTGGCATGGGAAGAGAAAGGATTCATTTAGATGGAAATTATCCTTCAAAAGACCAGACAATTGTAACAAGTGGGGGGTCTGGATTTGGAGTAATGGCATTAATAGTGGGTATGGAAAGAAAATACATTAGTAGAAAAGAGGGAATAGACCAATTGTCTAAGATTCTACACTTTCTAGAAACTGCGGATAGATTCAAAGGAGCATGGCCACATTGGTGGAATGGAGAAACAGGAAAGGTGAAGCCCTTTGGAAGAAAAGACAATGGAGGTGACTTAGTTGAAACCTCTTATATGCTTCAAGGCCTACTTTGCTTAAGACAATATTTTCAAAATGGTACAACAGTAGAAAAAGCTTTGGCGGCAAGGGCTGATCGGCTTTGGAAAGAAGTAGATTTTGATTGGTATAGAAATGGACAAAATGTATTGTATTGGCATTGGAGTCCAGAATATGCGTGGCAGATGAATTTTCCAGTACGAGGATACAATGAGTGTTTGATCATGTATGTTTTAGCCGCTTCATCACCTACACATGGTGTTCCAGCAGAAGTGTATCATCAAGGATGGGCCAATAATGGCAAGATCAAGGCAGACAGTGTTCGCTATGCGGGATTATCCCTTCAAATGCATCATCAGGGAAATGCGGTTAATGGTGGGCCTTTGTTTTGGTCTCAATATTCTTATCTGGGTTTAGACCCAAGAGGACTAAAAGATACTTATGCCGATTATTGGAAAGAAAATACCAATCAATCAATGATCAATTATCAGTGGTGTGTAGATAATCCTGGTAAGTTCAAAGGATATGGTCCAAATAATTGGGGACTAACAGCAAGCTATTCTGTTAAAGGATATGCGGGGCATGCGCCATCAAAAAATCATGACCTAGGCGTTATATCGCCAACGGCGGCTTTGTCTGCTTTCCCGTATACACCCAAGCAATCTATGGCTGCTATGATGCATTGGTATACCACCAAAAAAGACAAACTATTTGGGGAATATGGATTTTATGATGCCTTTAGTGAAACAGATAATTGGTACCTGCCTCGCTACCTTGCAATAGACCAAGGTCCAATTGTAGTGATGATGGAAAATTACAGAAGCGGGTTACTTTGGGATTTATTTATGAGTTGCCCAGAAATTAAAATTGGATTGAAGAAATTAGGGTTTCAAAGCCCACATTTAAAATAAGGTTACCAAGTACTTATCATGAAAAAATTCATTTTTCTATCAGTAGTTCTATTCTTATTTGCTTGTTCCAGTACCAAACAAGCAAAAATCAATAAGGGCTTTGCGCCAAATCTAGTAGTGGCACATAGGGGGGCTTTTTTAAAAAACAAATTCCCCGAGAATTCAATTGCTTCACTAAGAGAAGCCATCAGACTGGGTTGCACGGGCTCGGAGTTTGACGTGCGAATGACCGTTGATGATTCTTTGGTTATCAATCATGATCCCTCTTTTCAAAAGATGGTCATTGATAAAACAGCATTTGCTGAATTGCGGAAACTGAGTCTCTCAAACGGTGAAGCATTTCCTACACTGCGCGAATATTTACAGTCAGGAATGACAAATAACAAAACTACCAGATTGGTATTAGAAATCAAGCCTTCTGATATTGGAAAAGAACGAGCCAAAGAAATTGTAACAAAAGTTTTAGCCACTGTAAAAGCAACAGGAGCCATTTCTAAAACTGTCTATATTAGTTTTGATTATGACATGCTCAAAACCATTCATCAGCTGGATCCAAGTGCTAGCACACAATATTTAAATGGAGACAAGTCTCCTGAACAATTAGCCAACGATGGAATAAACGGATTGGACTACCACTATTCTGTATTTCAAAAAAATCCAACTTGGATAGCTGAAGCCAAAAAATTAGGCCTCATATTAAATGCATGGACCGTGAATGACCCCACTATCATGGATTGGTTAATCAAAGAAGGGTTTGATTTTATCACCAGTAATGAACCAGAGTTGTTGTTGCAAAAAACAAGTATTAAATAATTTTTTTGAGTCCTAGACCGGGAAGCCCAATAGGATGCAGGTATCCATCTTTTAATTGAAAACCACCTTCTACCAAATCTTTGGCTATATCAAAACTTCCATCTAAATCAAGCCACTTGGTATTATTACAGGAATAGGCACAATGCAGTGCAGCAGTAATGCTGATGATACTTTCGTCATTGCATCCCCAAAATAAATCAATACCTGCATTTGCTGCAACCCCTGCAATTGACTTGGCTCCCATAATCCCACCACATTTCATGAGTTTGATATTAAATGCGCCGTAGGGTTGTGGAGCAGCGGATAAGGTTATAGCAGATTTTAAATTAATCAGTGACTCATCAGCAACAATCATATTTTGTTCCGAAGCAGTTAGTGATAATAAAGCAGCTTCTTCTCCTACTTTTAAGGGCTGTTCAATTAGTTCTAATTTCAAATGTCTTGTAGCATGAATAAATTTGCACAGGTTTTCTAAAGTATATCCTTGATTGGCGTCTACTCTAATCAACATATTATTGCCAAATAATTCAGAGAGTTTGGCAACTCGTTCAATATCTTCTTCAACATTTAATCCTGTTTTTATTTTTAGGATTTTGAATCCAAGTAGTTCATATCCTCTAGCTTCTTCTAACATTTCTGCTAAAGGTTTAATACCAATGGTAATAGAAGTTGGTAGTGCATGCAGGCATTTTCCATAAAAATCTAAAACGGAAATTCCTTTAAACTTACAATAAAGGTCATGGAGCGCAATGTCAATGGCAGCAAGGGCCCCAGGCTTGTGTTCAAAATGTGCAGCAGCTTGTGTGATTAAGTCTA
>CAMFKK010000022.1 GCA_945957225.1 uncultured Sphingobacteriia bacterium
GTTCTGCCATTCACCGTTTATTACTAAGTCAGGGTTTTCAAAATATTATCACAAAAACTTCTGCAGAATTAGACCTCCGCAACCAAGCTTCAGTAAATGATTTTTTTACAACAGAAAAACCCGAATATGTTTTTCTGGCTGCAGCAAAAGTGGGTGGGATTGTTGCCAACAATACTTATCGGGCAGATTTTGTCTATGAGAACTTGATGATGGAAGCCAATATTATTCATGCTGCTTATGTGCATCAAGTAAAGAAATTATTGTTCCTAGGTTCTTCCTGTATCTATCCTAAAATGGCGCCACAACCATTGAAAGAAGAGTATTTGTTGTCTGGATATTTAGAGCCAACCAATCAACCCTATGCCATTGCAAAAATTGCTGGGATTGAAATGTGTGATGCTTATAGGGCACAGTATGGTTGCAATTTTATATCGGCCATGCCCACCAATTTATATGGTCCCAATGACAATTATGATTTAGAAAAATCCCATGTGCTACCTGCCTTGTTTAGAAAATTTATCACAGCAAAAAGAGCTGCTGCACCAGAAGTAATTCTTTGGGGTACGGGTAAGCCTTTGCGCGAGTTTATGTATGTGGATGATTTGGCAGAAGCTTGTTTGTTCTTGATGTTGCATCATAATGAAGCTGGATTAGTGAATGTAGGTGTTGGTGAAGACCTCTCCATTTTTGACCTAGCTGCAAAAATCAGCGCCTTGGTAGGTTATAAAGGAAAAACAATTTGGGATGCCACCAAACCAGACGGCACACCTAAAAAATTGATGGATGTATCTAAGCTAACTGACCTTGGTTGGAAAGCAAAAACTAGTTTAGATGAGGGTTTGCAAAAAGTATATGAAACATTGAAAGAGCATATTTGGTAATTCATGAAGTCCAATAAAAAAGTCTACCTACTCTTAGCCGGCATGATTGGTGTGCTGATTGCCGCCTATTTTCTATTCGTCTATGTGTTTCCTAGCATCGCCATAAAGTTTGTGTCTGAGGATAGAGAAATTGCCATAGGTAATGAATTGTTTCATCACTGGGTGGCCAACCAAGAAATCAATCAAACGGCAACCAATGCCATTCAGGATTTTGCCAATGAATTAAAACTTTCTAAAAATTATCCCATTAAAGTTACCGTGGTCAATGCGGAAGAAGTGAATGCTTTTGCCATGCCCGGTGGTCATATAGTGGTCAATACTGGACTGTTAGAAAAATTGTACAAACCTGAGTCACTTGTGGCTTTGTTGGGGCATGAAGCATCGCATATTAATAAGCGCCATAGTCTCCACAATATTTTAGAATCTATGAGCACGGGGTTTCTACTTTCTTTTTTAACCCGCTCTAGCGGAGGAATTTCTCAATTTGTCATAGGTAATGCCAATGCTTTGCGAGAGCTGCATTATTCAAGGCAATTAGAGGCTGAAGCCGATAGGGAAGGCATGGTGATCATGGAAAAGAATCAAGTAGACCCTAGGGGGATGCTAGCACTCATGCAAACCCTAAAAGAAGTTGATGAGATGAATGGCATGCCTCAGATTTCTTTTTTAAGCACCCACCCACTCACTGACGATCGCATCCGCGATGCGGAAACTTATCTTTCCTTGCATCCCTTTGAAGCAAATAAGGATTTGAACTGGAGCTTGATTTATGCTTGGAGAGGTAAAAAGGAAGAATAACCCACCCGCCTTTCGGGCTCCCCTCCCGCAAGCGGTATGGGAACTAAATTAATTGAGTTGCGGGTCTAAGGGATAGTTGGGCATTTGCTGGTATTCGCCGCCAAGGTCCTTGAGGGATTCTTTCCAAATCAGGTCTACCTGTTTCATAAAAATCAGGCGCTTATTGCCATCGCGGACAATCCAGCTTTTTTCTTCCAGTTCGCCTTCCAGCTGCCCCTCGCCCCAGCCGCTATAGCCAATAAAGAATCGGATCTCTGATTGGTCTATCTCCTCTGCCTTGATGCCCTTAACTACTTCCACAAAATCGCCTCCCCAATAAATGCCATCGATGATTTCAACGCCACCCAATTGGTCTGGGCAGCGATGGATAAAATGAATACTGTCTTTTTGAACAGGTCCACCCTTGAAAACCGGGAATTGACAACCTTCCAAATCGGCTACATAATCACCTAGCACACCCTTATGGGGCTTGTTCAAAACAAAGCCAAAACTACCTTCTACCATATGCTCACAGAGGAGCACTACGGTTCTTTGAAAATTTGGGTCTTTCAAAAAGGGGTCGGAAATGAGTAAATTGCCTGAACTGGGTACTTCCATGCGGAAAAATTAGTAAAAGCTGCTTATATCTCACAAAAAAAACAATCCACATTTGGCCGTTAAAATGCTGATAAATAGCGCAAACTGAAGTGCAGTCAATATTTCAATCCATTATATTTGTGTCAATGAAGCGAACTTTCCCCGTCATCATCGTACTGATTTCACTCTCTTTGCTAGGATTGCTACTCTTGCAGGGTTCATGGTTGAAAAATCTCTTAGAAGTTAGGGAAGTGCAGCTCTATAATAAAATCAGTTCTGAGGGATATAAGGTTGCTGAGGATTTATACAAATCTGTTTATGGCGCACAGATCATGCGCCCACGTCAGGGAGGCATTGGTTATAATTCTGGTTTTCACTTACACTTACTCAAGCCACCAACCATTGATGAAAAATTCTCCCCCCAAGACGTTCGAGCCAAATTGGAAAAAGTATTTGTGACAAAGGAGTGGCGAAACCTGGAATTTGAATTTGCCATTATATCGCCAACGGCAGAGTTAGAAATGATGTCATCGGGTTTTGAGTCATCTTATTTAGATACCATCAATAACAAACCCTTTATCATTCCTATTCTTCCCAATATGGAAAATAGTTTGGACAATGTGGCTTCCTATGAACAGCTCATTGTCATCATTCCCAATTATGAAGCACAGGTATGGGCATCGCTGCGATGGATTATTATAGTAGCCGCAATTTTTATGATCATCATCATTGCTGCTTTCTATGTTACAGTAAGGTCATTGTTGAATCAGAAAAAACTCTCTGAAATCAAGAGCGATTTTATCAACAATATGACCCACGAATTTAAAACACCCTTGGCCACCATTTCTTTAGCAGTTGATGCCATAAGAAATGAAAAAGTGCGCAACAATCCTGAGAAGATGAACTATTTCAGTGGGATTATCAAGGAGGAGAATATTCGCATGAACAAACACGTAGAAACCATTCTTCAAGCAGCTCTGATGGAAAAACAAGAATTGGAGTTAAAGCGCCAAGAAACGCATCTGCATGATATGCTGGATCAAGTTTTAGACAATTACCAATTGCAGTTACAAAGCAAGAATGGTCAAGTGACTAAGCGCTACAATGCCAAGAATGATCTTTCAAGTGTAGACCCAGTGCACTTTAGCAACCTGCTTTCTAATTTAATAGACAATGCCATTAAATATTCCAAGGACACCATTGAATTAAAAATCTCTACACATAGCACCAATAAGCAATTAGTGATTCGCATTGAAGACAATGGGATTGGTATGAGCAAAGAAACGGTGAAACGCGTCTTTGAAAAATTTTATCGCGCACATACTGGCAACCTGCACAATGTAAAAGGTTTTGGTTTGGGTATGAGTTATGTAAAAACGGTGATTGATGCGCACAAAGGCAAGATCCGCGTTGAGAGCACTGTAGGCAAGGGCTCTGCGTTTACTATTGAGATTCCGCTTTCTTTGTCATAATCATACCCTCTTAGAAGAGCCGCCGATCCTTTTTTATCGCGAGAGTGTAGGGGGGCTCTTTGGAGGAGTGGCCGCAGGCCGAGGTGGGTAACTCCTCTGTGCGTCATTCACATTAATTCGTGAAAGCAAGTTGGATATATAATGCTCCTGATTAACAAATCTCCTTCAGCGCGATCTACTTGTTTTTGGAGTTTTTAAAAACACTCCATTTTTATACTCGTTTTAGTATAAAAACACCCCTTAAAAATTATACTCGTTTTAATATAAAAACACCCCTTAAAAATTATACTCGTTTTAGTATAAAAACACCCCTTAAAAATTATACTCGTTCTAGTATAAAAAAATACCCCTTGTTTTATACTCGTTCTAGTATAAAAACAGGCTAAAATATTTTTTTGAAAAATCAATAACCCCGGATCTAAGAAGCATTCCAAATCAAGCAGCCATCACCATAACTCAAAAACCGAAAATCATTTTTCATGGCATACTCGTAAAGCTCTTTCCAGCTGTCTCCCATCAAAGCGGCAACCAATAATAAAAGCGTTGATTGTGGTTGGTGAAAATTAGTAATTAGCCCACTGCATATTCGGAACTGATAGCCAGGCGCAATAATGATTTGTGTTTTGGTGATGAGCTGTGTTACTTGTTGCGCCTGCATCCACTGAAGCAATGCAGCCAATGCGGCATCGGCAGGAATTGAATTCAAAGAAGTTGATGAGTTGGAAATCTCAGAAACTGTTTCAGTGAACACTTCAACGTTATTTAAATCAGTTTCATAAGGATCCCATTGATGCACAGTTAAATCTGAAAGACTAATACTTGGATGAGTCATTGTCTTAACCCCCAACCAGTACAAACTTTCCAGGGTTCTCATAGAAGTAGTTCCTACCGGAACAATCGGACTGCTCAAACGGCCCAACAAATTCTCAATAAAAGAAATAGACACATCAATAAATTCAGCGTGCATCTCGTGATCCTGCATCGCGTCAGCTTTAACTGGTTTAAAAGTACCAGCGCCAACATGTAGTGTCACAAAATCTTTCTGAATCCCCTTTGAAGCAAGGCTTTCAAATACACGATCTGTAAAATGCAATCCTGCAGTAGGCGCTGCTACAGAACCATCGTGTTTGGCATATACAGTTTGATATCGCTCTGCGTCAGAATTTTCTGCCTGTCTATTTAAATAGGGAGGCAGAGGAATCAATCCCGCAAGATGCAGCAACTCTGCAAAACTCATTTGCTTATTACTCCAACTTAATGCTATCAAATAAGCTTCCGCAACTTGTGCAACGCGCTTGGCTTTGAGGATAATTGTTTGATCCTGATAGGGAATGGTTTTTTCTAGATATTCCTCCTTCCATTTTTTGGCTCCTCCCACCAAACATTTCCATTGAACCATCCCTTTTTGCAGCATGGCCGATGTAATATCTGGGTAAATGCTATCCGGTTCAAGACAAAACAGCTCAATTACCCCACCCGTTGGTTTTTGAAACAGGATTCTGGCTTCTACTACTTTGGTATTATTAAAGACCAGAAAACTATTGGCGGGTAAGTGATTGGCCAGGTTCAGGTATTGGTCAATTTGATAAGCCTCTTGAGTGGTTGTTGAGCTTGTATCAATGCCAGTTGCCCCTTTGGACAAATGAGTAGGCGCCTGATTCGCAATCAATAATTTGCTTTTATCCCGGTTGTCCAAGGGAAATTTGGCAATCCTATCATCGGGAAGCGCATAACTATAGTCCTTGATCTGTATTTTCTTTACCTGCTCCGCTAACATGGCGTGAAGTTAATTGGGCACTACCACTTTTACCACTTTTTGGGGTTCAAATCTGCTTTTTGGCTTAAAACCGCTTTAAAAATGCCCTGTTTTGGCCTAATTCACGGGTTATCCACAGTTAATCACAGGTTATTCACCTCCTAGTTTTGGTCAATTGGCTGAAACTGAATAGCAGCATGGCTTTGATCCCATTCAAGCTTGTGGATAAATACAAACGCTTTAAATGGCGATTTAAAGTGGGAAAAAGTGTTATTTTGTGTCAACAAGTGGTAAAAAATAGAAAACTTACGCACAAATGCAAGGATTTCACGGAGAATATGAAGCTACGGTAGACGCGAAAGGTCGCTTCTTGCTCCCTGGTGGACTGAAAAAACAGTTACCGGAGGGCGAGGGTCGATTCATTCTCAGCCGTGGTTTTGAAAAATGTCTCACGTTATATCCATTGAAAAGTTGGGAAGTCATTCTTACCAAGATTGCCCAGTTGAATGATTTTGACCCTAAGGTACGCCAATTCCGCCGTCAGTTTTTGGGTGGAGCTACCGAAGTGGAACTGGATAATGCCGGCAGGATGTTATTGCCGGGTTCTCTCAGGGAATTTGCCGGACTGGGCAAGGATATTGTTTTGGCTGCAGCACTAGACAGATTTGAGATCTGGGATGCCGCTAAATACAATCAGCTCTTTGAAGATTTTTCATCAGATGCGTTTAGCAGTCTGGCTCAGGAAGTGATGGCAAACAAGGATCAGAAAAACGGTTTAATCTAAACCATGAATCAGATCCCTGCCAATGACTACCACGTGCCTGTATTGTTTCAGGAATGCATTGACGCTTTGGCCATAAAGGCCGATGGGGTTTATGTAGACTGCACTTTTGGTGGCGGTGGTCATAGCAGGGGCATTTTGCAACAGCTTGGTCCCAAGGGTAAGCTTTTTGCTTTTGACCAAGACGCCGATGCCAAACAGAATATTCCTGAAGACGATAGGATTGTATTTGTGCCTGCCAATTTCCGTCACTTACAACGCTTTCTGCGTTTGCACAAAGTGACCAAGGTAGACGGGATTTTGGCTGATCTGGGCGTGAGCAGTTTTCAGTTTGACGAGGGTGAGCGTGGTTTTTCTATTCGTTTTGAAGGCCCGCTTGACATGCGGATGGATAGGCGTCAAGCGCTTTCTGCTGCAACCATTATTGCTACATATTCTGAGCAGCAATTGCACAAATTGTTTGAGCAATATGGCGAGGTGACTAATAGCATCACATTGGCTAAACAGATTGCGCAGCATCGCAAACACTTGCCGGCAAATACTATTCAACAGTTCAAGGCTTTGATAGCACCAGTAGTAAAAGGCAATCCCAATAAATATTTGGCGCAAGTGTTTCAAGCTTTGAGAATGGAAGTAAATGACGAGATGGGTGCGCTCAAAGAAATGCTGGAGCAAGTGCCTGCTGTGTTGAATGAAGGAGGAAGAGTGGCCGTGATTACGTTTCACTCTATTGAAGACAGAATGGTGAAGAATTTTTTTAAACAAGGAACATTTGAAGAGGTGCAGGATAATCCCTTAATCTCTATAGATAAAGAACAGATTTTAAAAATCATTACCAAGAAACCCATCACCGCTTCTGATGAAGAACTGAAGCGCAATAGCAGAAGCAGGAGTGCCAAGCTAAGGGTTGCGGAGCGATGGTAATGATTCTAAATATTCCCCTACCGCTTGCGGGAGGAGTGCCCGCAGGGCGGGGTGGGTTAAAAATAGATAAGAAAAAATGGCTGAACAAACAACCAATACTGCTAGCAACAAAAACCCTCTAAAGGGGCTATTTAACTATCAGTGGATTGTAAAGAATATTCCCTTTTTTCTTTTTCTGACCGGATTGGCGGTGCTCTATATAGCCAATGGTCACAATGCAGATAGGATAGTGCGCAATATCAACAATACCAATAAAGAATTAAAGGAGTTGCAGTTTGAATACAAGACGTTGAAGAGCGAATTGATGTTCAGAAGTGAAGAGGCGGAAGTGCTAAAAGCCGCTACGCCATTGGGGTTGAAGATCAGTAGGGAGACGCCGCAGAGGTTGAAATAGTGAAGAGATAAAAGTGAAGAGTGAAGAATGGAAGGAAGAAGTAGAAAGTGAAGAGTGGGAAGAAAAAGTTTAGAGTTTTTAGTTGATACAATAGTTTTTAATCTGGTTGAACAACCGTACCGTACATGGAAGTGAAGCGCGACATACTCTGGAGGGTCTATCTCAGTTATATACTGGTGATAGGGGTCTGCATCGCCATCTTTGGAAAAGCGGTGTACATTCAGCAGGTGCAGGGCGCACACTGGAGAAGCATGAGCGATAGTTTGCACCAGCGCATTGATTCTATTGAAGCAGAACGTGGCACCATCTATAGTGAAGACGGACAAATGCTTAGTACCAGCATTCCCCAATTTGATTTATTCATAGATTTTCGCGTGGAATGGTTACACGAAAAAAGTGGCATTCACTTCCGCGAAAATCTAGACTCCCTCTCCTTCTATCTCTCCAATCTTTTCAAAGACCGTACCGTAGATGGTTACAAGCAATGGTTGATGGAGGCGTATAAAGACAATGAGCCTTATCTGGAATTACACAAGAAAACATCTTATAGAGAATACGAACAACTCAGAAAATTTCCACTCTTTAAAGAGGGTAGATATAAAAGCGGTTTGATTGTCAATGAAAGAAATATTCGCCTCAATCCTTATGGCATTCTGGCTTTTAGAACCATTGGACTTGATAGAGCTTCTTCTAAAGTGGGTTTAGAAAAAACCTATGATAGTTTATTAAAGGGGAGAGAGGGAAAACAATGGGTAAGAACCATTGCGGGTGGTGTAAAAGTGCCCATCAATGATGACTATATTATTGAACCGGAAACAGGTAAAGACATTGTAAGCACCATTGATGTATTTATCCAAGAGATAGCAGAGAATGCTCTCATGAAGATGATGGAGAAGAATGAAGCTGAGCATGGTTGTGCCATTGTCATGGAAGTAAAGACTGGTAAAATTAAAGCCATAGCCAACCTGGGTAAAAAGTCAAATGGCGGTTATTGGGAAGATTATAATTATGCCATTTCTACTACCGAGCCTGGATCTACTTTCAAGTTGGCTACCATGATGGCTTTGTTAGAAGACAAAAAGATCAGCCTCAATACTATGGTAGATCTAGAAGGTGGTATCTGGAGGGTGGCTGGTCAAACCGTGTACGATTCAGAGCAATCGGGTCATAGAGGTGTAACTGCTAAGCAGGCTTTTGAACTGAGTTCCAATGTGGGTATGGCCAAATTGGTATCAGCTTATTATAGTGGACAACCTTCTCAATTTATCAATCGCTTAAAGCAAATGCAGATGGATACCCTTACTGGGATTGATTTGGTTGGAGAGGGGCGTTCTACCATTTTTAAACCAGGTCAAAGAATGTGGGGACCAACCACCATGCCTTGGATGGCATTTGGTTATAACCTACAGATCTCTCCATTGCAAACCCTGGCTTTATACAATGCCGTGGCTAACCAAGGAAAAATGATGCGTCCCTATTTAGTGTCTAGTGTTAGAGAAGAAGGGGTGCTTTTGAAAAATATGGATCCCGTAGTAGTGCGTGAAAAAGTTTGCAGTGACCAGACACTTTCTCAATTGAAAGAGTGTTTAGAAGGGGTTTGTATAGAGGGTACAGCAAAAGAATTGTTTAAGAATAGTTTGTTTCCAGTTGCAGGAAAAACAGGTACTGCCTTGGTGGCTAATGGTAATAAGGGCTACGCCGATAAAATTTATCAATCCTCTTTTGCCGGTTATTTTCCTGCAGATAATCCACAATACACATGTATTGTAGTCATTAAGAATAAGCCACATGCAGCAGTATTCTATGGCGCATCTGTTGCGGGTCCTGTGTTCAAAGAAATTGCTGACCGCTTATATAGTACCTATGTAAAAGGGGGCAAAAACGAGTTGAATAAAAAACTCTTGGATAGTTCTATCATGAATTATGCAGGTGCCAAAAAAGACATGGCTAGGGTCATGGGCAAATTAAAAATGAGCTTTAGGGATTCAGCTTCTAATGCAGCTTATGTAGCTGTTAAAGGAGATGCGCGTGACTTGGTAGTCACCGCAAAATCAACACCCTTAAACCTGATGCCTGAATTAAATGGCATGGGTTTAAAAGACGCAGTGTATGTATGTGAGAACATGGGTCTAAAATTAAATATTCGCGGGAAGGGAAAAGTAATGGCGCAATCCATTACAGCTGGTCTTCCTGTGGTGAAAGGTCAATTGGTAGAAGTAGAACTTAATTAATAACTAATGGCTAAGCTGCAAGACATATTGTACAAAGTACACCTAAAAGAAGTGCATGGTAGTACTGGTTTAGATGTGTCCGGTATACAAATTGATTCACGCAAAGTGACTACTGACAATGTATTTGTAGCCATCAAAGGTGAATTAAGCGATGGTCATAATTATATTGGCAAAGCCATTGAATTAGGTGCTGTTGCTATTGTTTGTGAAGACTTGCCTGCACTATTTCATGATGGAATCACTTATTTGCAAGTAGCCAATAGTCATGAAGCCGTAGCATATATGGCCCATGAGTTTTATGGTGCACCAAGCAAACAGTTAAAATTGGTGGGTGTTACGGGAACCAATGGTAAGACAACTATTGCAACGGTATTATTCAAATTATTTACCCAATTGGGTTATACCTGCGGATTGGTGAGCACCGTGCAAAACCAAATTGCAGATCAGATTATTCCATCAACCCATACCACACCAGACGCGGTAAGCTTGAATGCCTTATTGCGCCAAATGCTAGACGCTGGCTGTACCCATGTTTTCATGGAATGTAGCAGTCATGCTATTCACCAGCATAGGATAACAGGACTGGAATTTACCGGTGCTTTGTTTAGCAATATCACCCATGACCATTTGGATTACCACAAAACTTTTGAAGCCTATATCAAGGCTAAGAAAACTTTTTTTGATAACCTGAGCGCATCGGCTTTTGCCATATCTAATGCTGATGACAAGCGTGGTGCTGTCATGTTGCAAAACACTGCCGCCAAACAATATTACTATGGTCTAAAAACCATGTCCGCTTTTAAGGGGAAGATCTTGGAGAACGGTTTGCAAGGTTTGGTGATGACGGTGAATGAGAAAGAAGTGCATTTTATGCTCATTGGAGAATTCAATGCCTACAATATTCTAGCTATCTATGGAGCAGCTGTTTGCTTGGGTGAAAATCCAGAACAGGTACTTACTGTCTTAAGTTCCTTAAGTAGCGCAGAAGGAAGATTTGATTATATCATTAGTGCAAATAAAGTGATTGGTATAGTGGATTATGCGCATACACCAGATGCTTTGGAAAATGTGTTAGGTACTATTAAAAAATTGCGCAAAGGTTATGAGCAAGTGATTACCGTTGTGGGTTGCGGTGGCGATAGAGACAAAACCAAAAGACCCATCATGGCAGAAGTTGCTGCTAGCTTGAGTGATAAATTGATTCTAACCAGTGATAATCCCAGAACAGAAGACCCTGAACAGATCTTAAGAGATATGGAAGCGGGTTTGAATTCTTCAGCAAAAAGAAAGACGGTAACCATTGCAGATAGAAGAGAAGCCATTAGCCAAGCGGTTAAATTGGCCAAACCTGAAGACATTATCCTGATTGCCGGAAAAGGTCATGAAAAATACCAAGACATCCAAGGTGTGAAACACGCTTTTGATGACAAAGCCATTTTAAAAGAACTGTTTCAATCACCCACTAGATAATCAACCACTATGTTATACTATTTGTTTAATTGGCTAAATAAATCCTACCATATTCCTGGAGCAGGTCTCTTTCAATTCCTGTCTTTTAGAATTGCCATGGCAGTAGTGTTTTCATTGCTGATTGCAACTGTCTATGGTAAGCGATTGATCATGTTATTAAAAAGACACCAGATAGGTGAATCTGTTAGAGAACTTGGTTTGGCTGGTGAACAACAAAAGAAAGGAACACCAACCATGGGTGGGATCATCATCCTTGTGAGCATCTTGATTCCTACAATACTATTTGCCAACCTAGACAAAGTCTATATCCGTTTGATGGTACTTTGTACTGTATGGTTGGGGATTATTGGTTTCTTGGATGACTATTTTAAAATTCGTGCCCGTAAAGAAGCTCAAAGCAAAGGTGAAGCATACAAGAAAAAAGACAGTGATGGTTTGGCAGGATTGTCAAAAATCATTGGTCAGGTTGGTTTGGGAGCCATTATTGGACTAACCTTATATTTTAGCAATGCGGTTACGGTAGAAAGAGAAGTAATTACCAGTCCACAAGCGCAATTGCAAAAAGGAGAAAGACTGGCCAAGGATAGCAATGTGATTGTGAAAAATATCAACGGTGTAGAAAAACGATTTGTAAAAGTAAAAACACCCATTACCACCATTCCCTTTGTCAAAAATCACGAATTCAATTATAGCCGTTTACTTACTTGGATTGGTCCTGGTGCTGAAAAATTTACCTGGGTGGTTTATGTGTTGATTGTGATTTTTATAGTGACTGCGGTATCAAATGGTTCTAACCTAACCGATGGTTTGGATGGATTGGCAGCAGGTGTTAGTGCCATTATTGGAGCGGGTATTGGTGTCTTTGTCTATGTAAGTGGTAACTATGTCTTTGCCGATTATTTTGACGTCATGTATATTCCCAACCTTGGAGAGCTATCCATTTTTGTGGGAGCATTTGTAGGGGCTTGTATTGGATTTCTCTGGTACAATGCCTATCCCGCGCAAGTCTTTATGGGTGATACTGGAAGTCTAGCACTAGGAGGTATTATTGCTTCACTAGCATTTATTGTTCGCAAAGAATTGATGATCCCCATTTTCTGCGGTGTATTCTTAATTGAAGATTTGAGTGTTATTATACAAGTGAGTTATTTCAAATACACCAAGAAGAAATATGGAGAAGGAAGAAGGGTATTCTTGATGAGCCCGCTGCACCATCACTATCAGAAAAAAGGATTTCACGAGAATAAGATTGCGTTCCGTTTTTGGATCATCACCATCCTGCTAGTGGTAGCGAGCATAGTAACGCTTAAGATTAGATAGAAGTGAAGAGTGAAGGAAGAAGATAGTGAAGAGTGAAGAGATAAGAGTGAAGAGTGAAGAATGTGAGGAAGAAGAAAGTTTAAAAATTGAAGAAAAAGCAAAATGAACACAAATAGCAAACAACACAGATTAGTGATACTTGGCTCTGGAGAGAGCGGGGTAGGTGCTGCTTTGTTGGGTAAGCAAAAGGGCTATGAAGTGTTTGTAAGCGATGGGGGCAAAATCAAGGATGGCTATAAAAAAGAATTAGAAGCAGCAGGAATAGCTTTTGAAGAAGGTGGCCATACGGAAGCCTTGGTCTTGAATGCAGACGAGGTTTGTAAGAGTCCTGGGATTCCAGAGAAAGCGGAGATGGTTAAGAAGATTCGTGCCAAAGGGATTCAAGTGATTAGTGAAATAGAATTGGCTTATCGTTTTAAAGGTGATAGCAAGATTATTGCCATCACGGGTAGTAACGGTAAGAGCACCACCACTTCACTCATTTATCATATCTGTATTACCGCTGGATTGGATGCTGCTTTGGTTGGGAATATTGGATACAGTTTTGCCAAACAAATAGCGGAAGCACCCAAAGCATGGTATATAGCAGAAATCAGTTCTTTTCAATTAGACGATATCATCACATTTAGACCAGATGTTTCTGTCCTACTCAATATTACAGAAGACCATTTGGATAGATACGAATACAAATTTGAAAACTATATCAACAGCAAATTCAAGATCATTCAGAATCAGACCATGGAAGACCATTTTATCTACTGTCTGGATGATGAAATTATCACTAGCAAATTGTCAACCCTTATACTACCTACTAACCCATTACCATTCTCTATGAAACAAGAACTTAAAAAAGGCGGCTACATTAAAGGCGATCAGATGATGCTAAGAATCCAAGAAGAAAGAGTAAGCATGAGTATTTATGACTTTGCTTTAAAAGGCAAGCACAACAACTACAACACTATGGCAGCAGGAATCGCAGCCGCAACAATCGGCATTAGAAAAGAAAAGATCAGAGAAGCCGTGAAGAATTTTCACAGCCTGGAGCACAGAATGGAGTTTGTAGCCATGGTGCGTGGTGTTGAATTTATCAATGACAGTAAAGCTACCAATGTAAACAGCACTTGGTATGCGTTAGAGAGTATGAACAAGCCAACGGTTTTGGTATTAGGTGGTACGGACAAGGGGAATGACTATGGGTTGATTGCGGATCTGGTAAAGGATAAGGTAAAGGCAATTGTTTGCATGGGTGTAGACAATCAGAAAATCATTGCCGCATTTAAAGACTTGGTGCCAGTGATTATAGAAACAGATAGTGCTAAAAAAGCAGTAAATGCTTCTTTTAAATTGGCTGAAAAAGGTGATGTGGTGTTATTGAGTCCAGCTT
>CAMFKK010000023.1 GCA_945957225.1 uncultured Sphingobacteriia bacterium
GTTGAACCACAGTGTGAAACATTTGGTGCACCCGGATTTTTTGGAGTTGAATTTTATTTTCAACCAGAGCATGCCAAGTTTTATGAAAAACTTTGTCCAGCGCCGGTTACTCCAAAATTTCTGATAAAAGAAGAGGGGAAGTTGGAAAAGCGAAAACACGAATTGCTTTATCACAAAGAAACACATTCGCTTTTAGGTGGATTTTTCTTTTCCATATTGGCAGGCTGGATTTCTTTGGTTCAACTAATCCTACATTTATTTCAACCCAAGATGAGTCCTGCTATTTCAAATGCATTTTCACATGTTGGGGAAGAATCGCAGTTAACCATTGAGAACTTGGATCCTGAAGACAAAGAGAATGGACTGCAAATTGGATTTAGCATAGATGAGATGACTGCTAGGGTAAAGGGCCAATTGCGTAATATGGGAATGGTTAAAGATTTTGCTCCAATTGTCTATATAGTTGCACATGGTTCAAGTAGCGCCAATAATCCCCATCATGGTGCGCATGATTGCGGTGCTTGTAGTGGTAGGCCTGGATCTGTAAATGCAAGAGTCTTTTCTTTTATGGCCAATCATCTAAAAGTCAGAGAAAATCTGGCCAAAGATGGAATTGTGATTCCAGATAGCACCATATTTATTGGTGCTTTACACGATACTGCTGCAGATGAAATTCGCTTTTTTGATACAGCAGAACTAGGCATAGAACACAGTGCTAAACACCAAGAAAATATATTACTTTTTGAAACTGCATTAGATTTTAATGCCAAGGAAAGGTCAAGAAGATTTGCCTCCATAAATTCTAAATCCGATATTAAGGCAATAAGAAAGGAGATCAAAAAACGTTCTGTTTCTTTGTTTGAACCTAGACCAGAGCTGGGGCATGGTTCAAATGCACTTTGTGTCATTGGAAGAAGAAGTTTAACCAAGGATTTATTCTTAGATAGAAGAGCATTTTTGAATTCGTATGATTATACAACTGATCCTGATGGAGAATTGTTAGTTAATGTAATCAGGCCAATTGGACCAGTTTGTGGAGGTATTAACTTAGAGTATTATTTTTCCAGAATTGACAATCATAAACTAGGTGCTGGCACTAAGTTGCCACATAATGTAATGGGTTTAATAGGCGTAGCCAATAGTAGTGATGGAGATCTAAGACCAGGTTTACCTGTGCAAATGATTGAAGTGCATGACCCGGTCAGGCTCTTAATTATTGTTGAGCATTATCCAGAAATAGTTTTAAAAGTTATACAATCTGCACCTGAAATCTATGAGTGGTACATTAACGAATGGGTGCATTTAGTAGTCATTAATCCGGCTAATAAATTATTATATCATTTTGCAAATGGCCAGTTTGCACACTATGATCCTTTTCATGGGGAGGCGGAACATATGCATCATCCTCATCAGGTTATAGCTAATGGAATTGAAATGACTTCATTTGAAATTGAAGACGCTACAAGAGAAAACCTCCCAGTCTATAGATTAAAAAAATAAACATGGTAGAGTTAATACAATTTTTTGCTTACATCCCATTATTGGGATTTGCCATGAGTGTACTCCAAAAGAAGAAACATGAAAAATCCTTGGCTGCAATTCTAATTGCAACTGCAGGGGCTCAGTTTTTATTGTTGTCGTATATGCTTTTTCATTGGGTAAAGGCAGGGATTCCCAATTTAGATATCAGACAGTTTACTGTTCTAGATACACCCCAATTTGATTTTTATATTGATTTTTATTTTGATAAAACAACGGCTGTATTTTTGTTAGTAGGAACCATTTTAACCTTATTGGTTTCCATTTTTAGTAAGTATTATATTCATAGAGAAGCAGGATATAAGCGCTACTTTAATAATATTCAATTGTTTTTCTTTGGTTTTAGTTTGTTGGTTGTTTCAGGAAATTTTGAAACATTTTTTATTGGTTGGGAAATGGTTGGTATCAGTTCTTTCCTCTTGATTTCATTTTATAGAGACCGATATCTTCCAGTTAAAAACGCCATGAAAGTGGTTTCCCTATATAGGCTTGGCGATGTTTTTTTAATTTTAGCCATGTGGTTTAACCACCATTTGTGGCATTCTAATATTTCATTTTCACAATTAAATGACTTGGCTACAGTAGCAAGTAAGATCAATGATCATTATATTCTGGCTTTGATGATTGGGCTGGCATTGTTCCTAGGCGCTTCAGTAAAATCTGCTATTTTTCCATTTTCCTCTTGGGTATCTAGGGCAATGGAAGGCCCTTCTAGTTCAAGTGCCATTTTTTACGGTTCACTTTCTATACACTTGGGTATTTTTCTTTTGTTACGTACCTATCCTTTTTGGGAACAATTGACCATTGTCAAAACAGTGATCATAGTGTTTGGTGTTATTACTTGTATTTCTAGCAATACCATTGCCAGTACACAACCTGCGGTAAAAACCAAAATTGCATATGCCTCTATTACACAAATTGGTCTTATTGCCATAGAGCTAGCATTGGGTTGGCATAATTTGGCATTACTTCATTTTGCCGGTAATGCTTTCTTAAGAGCCTATCAGATCTTGGTCTCGCCTTCTGTTTTAGGATATTTGATACATAACCAACTTTTCCATTTTACCCCAAGAAAAGAGGGATTGCCAAATAGGTTGATCAATACCATATATATGCTTTCTATTAAAGAGTATAATATGGATTTGGCACATTATCATTATTTGTGGAAGCCCTTCAAGAGATTTGGGAATTTATTAGGCAAACTGAATCAAAAATTTGCATTGTTGATTGTGTTTATTCTTTTTGTTTGGGGCATCTATCTTGATATAAATACAAGTACTTTTTCTGAATGGGTTTTAGATTTCTTTGCTATCATTTATTCCATATTATCATTACTTTTTATTCTAAGCTCTTTTAGTGAACGCGCTTCTGGTAAAAACGCATGGAATAAAGTAATGGTAGCACATTTGTTTATCACATTAAGCATTTCGGTGAATAGCCATATCCCTTATAGGTACTTGTTTTTGTATTTAGGTTTTATTGCCTTCTTTGGAATTCTAGGTCTTTTATCTCTTATCAATTTAGAGAAAACCGAAAAAGATATCAGCTTAAACCAGTATCACGGTAATTCTTATGAATATTCTGGAGCAGCAGTGGTGTTTTTAATTGCCTGTCTTGGTTTGGTTGGCTTTCCCATTTCTCCCCTATATGTGGGATTGGATTTATTATTAACCTATATAGAGAGCCATCAATATTTCCTTATTGGATTTACTGCCTTGAGCCTATTATTTATTGAAATTGCCTTATTGAGGATTTATACTAGGTTATTCTGCGGTCAACATAAAAAAACGCATCACCCCATTGCCTATAAATCTTCCTAGTAAATGTTATTTTACCAGATGCGGCAGATTGGTTAATTTTTTAGATGCTTTAAGCAACATCTTAGGCCCATTTTGTATCTATTCTTCGTGCTCAGCTATTGGTTGAAAATTTGCTAGATCCTGGCTAAATTCAAGGGTATTTACTTATAACAATTGGAAATCTCTGTCTTAATCAATAGGAAAGACACAATATTTTGTATTTTAAAGATGTTTATATTAAGTCCAGCCTTGAAAAATTTGGTCAATCCTACTAATTGATTATAACTAACCAACACCAACTAACCCTACATGAGAATTTTCTACAGCATTCTTTTGGTCCTAGCCAGTTTTAGTGCTTTTTCTCAACCCTTTGGAGCATTGCCTTCTAGCCCAACTGCGGTTACCAAAACTGGTAAACTTGCACTGAGATATAGTTTTGTAAGTGGTACATTATTGCAGCCAGCTATAGACAATGAACCCAATCATCGGGTTAAAGTAGAAAATATTGGTCCCAATCCTAAGACCAATGTTAGGGTTAGTTATACTGGATTAAATGCAGATAGTTCAGTTCCAACATTAAGTGGAGGTGGCTTTGCTGTTTTCCCCAATGGCGGATCAGTGAACCTGTCTCCTAGAGATACCACCATTGTTCAAGGTTGGTCCAGTGGTTGGAGAGAATGTAGTTGTATCAATGATGGCAATAACAATAAACTGGTCCGTTTTATTTTTTCATATGATTCTACTTTTTATGGACCGGATGGATTGCCTGACGGAACTATTGCTTTAGCAGATACAGTCATTCAACCCATAGTAATTGTGCAAAGATCACAATCACAACAAACCCAAATTGGCGTGATTCAAACGGCAGCAAGCCAAACGCTTAGAGGTCAATTCATTGTTCCAGGGTATATTAAAAATTTTGTTTCACTCAATACACTTTCCATTGCCACCAATGGACTTTATTGGTCTATTTATCCCAATACTCCATCCGCCATAACCACAGTGGATAGTATTGGAAACAGGTATTATAGATTCAATATAACCGTAGATCCAAGATCTGATTACCGTATAGAAGCTAAATTCAACTCTTCCAATACTTCCTTGTTGGTACCTGTAACCACTATTGTTGTTCCTACTGCCGCTTCAAATGATGCTTTGAGTGCAACAGTATTGCCCTATGGGAAAGCTTCGTTTAGTATAGATTCTGTGATTACACATGAAACCCAAGTGGGTTTTTGGAGAACCGTTTTTGCGCCAGGCGATAGTTCTATTACGGTATTTCCAGGGCAAGAGAACTGGTTTGGTGCTACCAATACTGAGAGGAATGTTTATAGGGCTCAATCAAAAATTATAAAATACAAAGCAGACTGGACTGGATTTGGAACCAAGCTTTGGGAATTTGCTATGCCAACAGAATGTTGGGGTGGTGCTGTTAGTAAAGATGGAAAACATATAGTTTATATGATTAACCAAAAAGGTAGAGAAAGCGGATTGGACAATGATCCAACTGTAGATTGGGTGGGGGTTTTGGATGGAACAACAGGACAAAAAAAATGGGGCTTAAGGGGCAACCAACAAATTCAAGAAGGCTTAGAAGTGGGCATATCCTCAACCGGTACTTATATAGCTATGGGTACTACCGGAAGTGGTAGATTTTCTGTGTATAGGAACAATGGAAATAGCGGAACCTTATTGTGGAGCAATCCTGCTGACTTTGCAAATGGAAATAAAGATATTGGTCAAATCAGGAAAATTGTTTTTTCTGATAATGATCAATACGTCTATGCAGGTTGTGGAGACATGTATTTGAGAAAATATAGAATAGCCGACAGTAGTTTGGTTTGGAAAGCCTATATAGGTGGATGGCCTTTTGTCAATGGTTTGGTCATTGCCAATGGGTATGTTATCACAGGTACAAAATCAAAAGACAGAACAGTAATCCGTGATTCCGATGGGGCAGTTCAATACTTTGCAGGAACATTTGGTTACGACGCAACAGTAGATAGTTCTTTTTCAGGACCTGTATTTGGTTTTGGACCAATTGTAACAGAAAGAACCTCTGGTAGAGCAATTGCAAGTGTTGGAGGTAATTCTGTTAAACACAGTATCCTAAATGGGAGTTTTGTAATCAGTGCCGATAGAACTGTAGACGTTTTTTCACGTTATGGAGGCAATAGCCTTGCAAACAAACCTACCTATATGGGAAGTGGTTCAGGAGAGCAATCGCAATCAGGATGGGCATCATCCAGTGGAGATAGAATGGTAATTGCGGCAAGAGATTTGACAACAGGTGTGTTTCCAAGAAAAACAGTTGGATTTTATAAAATCAATCGTAATCTTAACCGCTATCCTACCATGGATTCTATAGGCGCAAAGTCATTTACTAAATTTGACACACTTAGATTAAAAATAAGCTACCGCGATTTCAACGATTATAATACATCCAATACTCAATTGTCTCTGACCGCAACAGCAGAAACGGGAGACTTGAAAACCATTGTAAGAGGCGATTCGGTAATCGTATACGGAGCCGCAGGGTTCAATGGGTTAGCTGCCATTACTGTTTCAGTTGCTGAAACCGCTACAACAGAGAAATGGACTGTTTCTGAGCGCATTCCAGTAACGGTTAATTGCAATACTATTGCTACACCTACCATTACAAAAGACATTGACAACTTTTTGGTTTCTTCTTCGTTATACAACAATATATGGTATAAAGACAATGTGCTAATTTCTGATACTACACAAAAAATAAAGCCTACCTCTAGTGGCAATTATTCCGTTAAAGTAGTTCAGGGAGGATGCAGCTCTACACAATCATCTGCCACCAATTATATTCCAACCGCTCTGGTTAATTTGAGTGCTGGACAGTATATCAAAACCTATCCCAATCCAGTTCACAACGAACTCAGAGTTCAATATCAGTTAAATGGGATCAATGCTGTAAAAGCTATTTTATTAGATATGTCTGGGAAAATTGTTGTACAACAACCCTCCCTTTCAAGTGGAACTGGTTTACAAATGGGGAATCTGATTACCGGTTCTTATCTATTACGATTGTATGACAAGACAGGAAAACTCTTACATACAGAAATAATCATCAAGGATTGATTTTGGATATGTTTGTAACATGAATACTCCCCATCCAATCTCAGTAATAAAACCCGAATTCATTCATTGGGGCATCATCGGATGCGGCAATGTAACAGAGGTTAAAAGTGGACCTGCGTTTAATAAAGTACCCAACAGTAGTTTGGTTGCTGTAATGAGAAGAGACGCTTTATTGGCAGAAGACTATGCCAAAAGACATGGAGTACCAAAATGGTATGGCCATGCAGCAGACCTGATCAATGATCCAGAGATTAATGCTATTTATATAGCCACGCCACCTAAGTATCACGAGGAATATGCCATTGCAGCCATGCAAGCTGGTAAGTCAGTTTATGTAGAAAAACCCATGGCATTGGATTTGGCGGCTTGTAGAAGATTGGAACAAGTCTCTAAAGAAACAGGGGTGAAACTGGTAGTAGCGCATTATAGAAGGGCCTTGCCCCTATTCATGAGGGTTAAGGAATTACTAGATCAAGAAGTTATTGGAAATATTCGCTTTGCCAGAATCAGTTTATTACAACCTGATCAATCGGCCATGATTGCCAAAACCGGGAATAATTGGAGGGTGGATCCTGCACTAGCTGGTGGGGGTTTGTTTTATGATCTGGCACCACATCAATTGGACTTATTGGTGCATTTTTTGGGTAAGCCTACAAACATAATGGGTCTAGCTGTTAACCAAGCAGGATTATATACTGCAGAAGACCTAGTTGTAGGTGTGGCCCAATTACCCAATCAAGTGTTGTTTAATGGAACCTGGTGTTTTACAACACCTCAAGGAAAAGAAGAAGACCTTTTTGAAATTCAAGGAGAAACAGGCGGTATGCAATTTTCAGTATTTGGTCATGAGTTAACTATTGAAAGAAATGGAACAGTTGAAATAGAAAAATTTCAACCACCACAACATATTCAACAACCCATGATAGAAAAAATTGTCCAATACTTTTTAGGCAATGCAAAGAATCCTTGTTCAGCAGCCGATGCCATTCTGTCAATGGAGATAATGGAAGCATTTGCATATGGTTCTAAATAAACATGCTATAAAATTGTCTTGATGAAAATTTTGAAAATCTTCTTAAAATCTATCATGATCATCATGGCTTTTGTCATGATAGCCATCCCATTTTTTATTCGAAAGGTAGATAGAACACCCATTGAACAAACTACGTTTCATCAACAAATGCTTTCCATATTTGATAGCATCAAAAAACATCCAATAACAATTGATACTGGAGCCCAGTTATTTGCTGGTTGGGCAAAATCCAATCTTACCCCAACCAAACCCATGCCCACTGCGGGTTATGGCAAAAGAGAGGGTAAGCCCTATCAAACCATACATGATAGCATTTATGCCAGGGCCATTTATTTGCAACAAGGACAAACTCAAGCAGCTATTGTAAGTTGTGACTTGCTCATTATTCCTCCAGAACTCACGCTCCTCTTAAAACAAAAAATGCCCAGTGTTGGCATGGATTTTTCTCAGGTCTATATTGGTGCCACCCATTCACACAATAGCATTGGAGGATGGGGAAAGCGTTATATTGGAGAACTCTTTGCTGGTAAATATGATGCGGCAATGGTGGAACAATTAGCAGAAAAAATTGTGCAAGCCATTAACATCGCCAAAGGCAAAGCAAGATCAATTCAAATGTCTTATGCCAGTATGACCCAGCCAGATTTGGTAAAGAATAGAACGGTGGGTGATAAGGGAACAGAAGATCCCTTTTTAAGAGCCTTGTATTTGCAAGGATTGGAACCCAATGCTCCAAAAGCCATACTAACCAGTTTTGCAGCACATGCCACTACGCTAAGCGATTCCGTGATGCGTTTGAGTAGAGATTACCCAGGCCAATTAGTAGATGGGCTAGAAAAAAATCTTGGTTTTGACCAGGCCTTGCATTTGGCTGGGGCAGTTGGTAGTATGGGTCCAGAAGAGAAAGCCAATCAATCTGATTGGGAACAATTAAACCATCTAGCAAAGGGTCTTGAAAATGCCATTCAACAAAATACCATTCGTCAGCCACTTCAAACCAATCTAAAAGTGCTTACGCTAAACTTGCCCATGCGTGAACCCCAATGGCGTTTTGCCAAAGATTGGTGTTTTAGACATTGGCTTTGGACCAAGCTCTATGGTGATTATGAGAATGAAGTAAAAATGTTGCAGATAGGAAATTTAGTGATGGTGGGGCTTCCCTGTGATTTTAGTGGAGAACTCATGAAAGACTTAACAGACTATGCAAACTCCAAGGGCAAGCAATTAATGGTCACCAGTTTCAATGGTGGCTATGTGGGTTATATAACTAAAGACAGTTACTATGATCGGCCGGGTTATGAAACTAGGATCATGAATTGGTTTGGACCAGGTAATGCCGCATATTTTAGTGAAGTGGTGCGGAAATTAGTAGATCTTCCTTAATCCATATTATTGCTGCCCATCCGCTATCTTCGTTCAAAAAAAATGGCAACCAAGATTACCATCAACGATAATGGATCCATGAAAGTGGAAGGAGATTTTACCATTGTAGACAGAGAAGGCAATGTCTATGACCTAGCAGGTAGAGAAGTAGTAGGCCTGTGCCGATGTGGCCTAAGTAAAAACAAACCCTTCTGCGACGGGTCGCACAAGGGTGAGTTTCAACACGAGGCAAAGGCTTTTGCCCTTCCTCCCAAAAAGACTTTATAAGACTAGATCAGTTCTACCTTGGTCATCACGTCTCCACCTTTAATTTGGTCTAAGACTTCAAAACCATCGGTCAATTTGCCAAAGCAGGTATGAACACCGTCTAAGTGTCTTACACCTGCACGGTTATGACAAATGAAAAACTGTGAACCACCAGTGTTTCTACCACGGTGTGCCATTGACAGCACGCCACGGTCATGAATTTGCTTAGAACCACTGGTTTCACACTGAATGGAATAGCCTGGACCACCCGCGCCAGTTCCATCAGGGCAACCACCTTGGATCATGAAATTGGGAATCACGCGGTGAAAAGTTAGACCGTTATAAAAACCCTCGTTGATCAATTTTTTAAAGTTGGCAACGGCAATTGGTGCGTCATCGTCATAGAGTTCAAAACTCATGACGCCCTTTGCGGTATGGATTTGGCCCTTTGTTAAGATTTGTTCGCTCATGAAATATATTTTTTGCGAAACTAGTCTATCACGGGCATTTTACCATCATTAAAGCAATTATGGAATCAATTGTAGCAGACCTACAGGAATTTAAATTGGGCAATCAAATATTAAAAATTTGGGTGCCCAATTTTCAAGCCTTGCAAGAAAGTCACCAATCAAGTGCCTATGGCGATGCCCCTTTTTGGGGAAGGGTATGGCCCTCTGCACTGGCCATGATTGAATTTTTAAAGGCAAACCCAAATTATATTCAAGACAAGCATGTCTTAGAACTGGCTGCAGGAATTGGTCTTCCTTCTTTTTATGCTAGTCAATCTGCTAGAGAAATAATGGTGTCTGATTATGCCAAAGATGCGGTAGAATGGATGAAAAAAAATATTCAGGAAAATGGTTTGGTCAATCTCAAGACCCAACAACTCAATTGGCATGCAATTCCTTCAGACCTGCATCCAGATACGCTCTTGCTCTGCGATGTGAATTATGATCCACAACAATTTGAAGCCCTTTTAAAGATGATTCAGGGTTTTCTTTCAGCAGGAACTACCATTCTCTTAACCACCCCACAACGATTGGTAGGTAGATCCTTTGTCAGTGCCTTATTAAAAAATGTCATTGTCAATGAAGTCTTGGAAATACAGCAAGAAGAAAATTTACACTTGATAAATGTGTTGGTCTTGGTACAATAGTTATATTTGAGTACCCCCTCCTATTTATCATTATTTTTCTTAATTTGAATCTCTTATTTACGAGTCCCTAAAATCGTTTTCATGAGAAAATCTGCGCTCACTTATGCTTCTAGAGAAGAGATAGAAGTTGACTTGAAATGTATAGAAGGAGTTGTTCCCACAGACATGGATGGTTTTGTCTTTATCAATTCTCCAGTAGGTACGGTGAATAGTAGTACACCTATTCCCAAAAAGAATCCTGATGGAACAGATAATCCAGAATGGGGGCAAATGGTCTTTAATGGAGACGGAATGTTATTCCGCTTTGATTGTACTGTGCCAGGAAAAATAAGGGTTAAATCGGCCCTGTTAAAAACGCCCTGTTATTATGCAGATGAAGCCAGTAAATGGGGAACAGATTATTATAAAAATGGCATTTTTTTCAAGAGCAAGGGTATTGCTAGAACCTCTAGCACGCTTGGGTCAAGAAACCAAGCCAATACTTCTATTGCGGCTTTCAAGTTTCCAGGAAATCAGCATACAAGGATTACCGTAAATTTTGACGCGGGTCGTCCATTTGAAGTGGATCCCAAGTCCATGAAAGTAATTTCTGCCATTGGTTATAATAAGGAATGGAGTGAATCTCTTTCTTTTGTAATACAAGAAGATGTATTTGAATTGGTACAGTCTTCTGCCCATCCATGTTTTGATCCAGTAACCCAAGAGTTCTTCACGGTCTGTTTTAGAAAGAGTATGAATAACCTGGTATTCACCAGTATTTTTAGTTTAGACCTTACCAGAATTTGGCATATCAGTAATCGCTTTTTTAAAAAAGTCTATCGCTTCTTGCAATCCATTGTAAAATTCATTGGAAAATTATGTAGGGGTCTAGCAAGGGCTTTTATGGGATTTGTTTTTCCTGCCTATCTAGAAAAATTAAAAGAAGACGATACCAGCCCCAATGAAGAGAAACAGGAAGATATTTTTGGCATGGTCAACTCTGTGAGTATTTTAAAGTGGACAGGGAAAGGAAAATTACAGACTTGGAATATAGTTGGACCTAAGGGGAAAAACTTGGTCATTCACCAGACCATGCACCAAACTGCATTGAGCAAGGACTTTATTGTGCTAGTTGATAGCTCACTCAAGTTTGCGCTGGATATCATGACCAATATGCCTTTTCCAAAATATCCCTTGCTCAATAATATTGCCAGGTGGTGTGTTGCAAAAGCCATGGAACCCAATACGCCATTGTATTTGGTAAAGCGTGCTGACTTAGTAGAGGGTGTTACAGATGTTAAGGCGCGTAAAGTAATGGTTGACCTAGAAACGGTACATTATGCGGTGGAATATGAGAATCCTAATAACGATATTACTATTTATACATCACACAATGCGGCCTCCTGTGCAGCGGAATGGGTAAGACCTTATGATACATTGGGGATTGAACCCACCAAACCCGTTTTAGAAAATACCATTGGTCTAATGGCCAGTGGAGAAATGGATATTGGTAGGGCGGGTAAATTTGTCATCAATGGTATTACCGGCCAAAAAAAGGAATCGGTCAAAGTTTGGCAAAAAGGATTTGAAGGAGATGATACTGCCCAACTCAAAGAAGCTCATACTTGGGCAGTGGGTTTGAATACTTTTAAGGATATGGCTTCTGCGGATGTTCCCAATAAAAATATCCCTTATATTTTCTGGCAATCATATGGGTTGGATTATAGATTATTGACCAATTTTATCAGGAAAATGTATGGTAAATACCAACATAGGAAGATACCCGTAAAGAAAATGCTGGAGTATACCAAGAAAGGTGTTCCATTTTGTTTGAGTAGGATGAATACGGCCACTATGGAATTTGAAGACTGGTTTCATTTTGAGATGAATCAAAACCTAAGATCCTTACAGTTTGTTCCAAAGAAAAATGCTTCAGAAAGCTTACCACCTGAACTAAATGGCTATATTTTGTGTACCATGGTCAATGGAACTGCTGATTTGGAAGCAGATGCTTATACACGAGAAGTTTGGCTTTTTGATGCTGCCAATTTAAAACAGGGTCCTGTTTGCAAAATGGCTCATGATGATTTTCAATTTGCGTTTACCATACATTCAGTTTGGATTCCAGATTGCGAACCCTCGCCAGCAGATTATATAGTTAGTCCTATTGAAGATTATACTGAGGTTCTAAATAGATTCACCAACCAAGAAAAAAAAGCTTTGCTGGAAACATTTATGAAAAAAGAAGTCTTTCCGCATTATCAATAAAGCATGGACGCAGGTAAAACAAAAGATACAAAAATGCTGGAAACCATCCATGCCCATTACTTTCAAAAGACAAAGGATGGTGGCCTCGTTTTGTTAAAAACTTATAAGACGCCTTGGCCAGGCATAGCGGATAAGGAATTGGACAATGCTAAAATGCTCCCCATGAATGAGCATTTTTTCACACCAATTGGTAAGGATGAACAAGATGGTTTATACTATCCCTTTTTTCATTTGCAAACATTAGATCAATGGATTGAGAGTCAACAAATTGACCGAGCATATACCCAAAAAGCATTTGGTATTGCCAAACAAATTATTCAGATTATTGCACAATTACACAAGTCAAAGTATTTGCATGGTGCCATTAATCCCCATCATATATTAATAGACAATCAAGATCAGTTGCATTTGAGTGAATGGACTTTTCTAACAGATGCACGTAAGCCAAGATTAATTGAAAAGGAGCGCTATCTTTCGGCAGGTATTATCCATTATATAGCACCCGAGCAAACAGGCAGATACAATGTAAAACCTGGTTATTATACAGATATATATGGCATAGGAGCTACTTTGTACAAATTATTTACAGGTCTAGTTCCATTTGATGGAAATGATACTATGGCCATCATTTATAAGCACCTCACATTTGACCCTATTGTTGCACATGAGCAAAACCCTTATATGGGTAAAGCCCTTTCTGAACTAATTGCAAGCTTGTTAAACAAAGATCCTTTAAAAAGGCTGATAGGTTCAGATGCTACACTTTTTGCTTTAGATCAAGCTTACCAATATTTTGAAAAAGGAGACTTGGATCAGTCCTTGGGAATAGTAAGTAGTTCTCAACAACAGCACTTTATTTTAACACACCATTTTCCTTCCATATTTGAATCCAAAGTGGCTTATTTTCTAAGTCATTACCACCAGGCAGTAGAAGCTGGAGAATGTTTTTTATTTTTTGTGGAGGGTGTAAAAGGGTCTGGTAAACAATACGCCATTAACCACTTTTGTGAAAGAGTAGCCAATAGAAAAAACTTAGTGGTAGACGCTATTTTTCTAAAAGATGATCCTGTTCCTTATGACGCGTTTAAACATATTCTAGATCAGATAACCAAGTATTATCTTTCACAGAGTCAGGAAGAATTGAATGCATTTATCAATGCCTGTAAAGAACATTTGGGAACCGCATCCAATATCCTATTAGATATTTGCCCAGACTTAAAGCAAATTATACCCTATGTAAAACAATACAAAGAAGAAGGGCCATTGGAATTGCAGAACCAATTAATCTATGCTTTTGCAACATTTTTGAAAACCTTTTTAGAAATGGATAAGCGCTTGCTTATCTGTTTAAGAG
>CAMFKK010000024.1 GCA_945957225.1 uncultured Sphingobacteriia bacterium
ATACCAAGCATATTATCACAGACGGTCAACAAGCCCGTGTAGTGGGTACTTTGGGTGGCAGACAGGTAGATACTTCAGTCAATTTTTCAAAGTCAAATGGATTTTATTATTATCTAAACAATGGCGCCAATTTTTTACTCTTCAATATTGTTAAACGTTGGAACTGGGCAGAAAGCAAATCAGGTAAATTTAAATTAGACTTCTTGGGAAGGGCCGGTATTGGACCCGTGATTCCACACGTAGAAAATAGTTTGTTTGGCAAACCCAATGAAGACGGATTTCAGTTAGGCGGATGGAATGTGGGCGTAGAAGCTGGTTTAAGGTCTACTTTTTACAAACATGTATTTCTAGAGTTCACCAACAAAGTGGATTATGCCCGTTATAGTAATTTAAAAGTCTATCAAGGAACTGCAAAACAGGCATTTGGAACCTATGAATTGATTTTGACCTTGGGATATACCTTTCCAATGGGAAAAAGAGTAGTAACACCTTAATTTAGGTAGTGAATATCAGCATATAATGATAAAGAAAGTTTTAACTAACCTTACCTTTTGGGTATTACTAGCCATTACTGCCGGTATTCTATTGGGACATTTTTTTCCTGCAACAGGTGTTGCTATGCAACCTCTTGGAAAATATTTTATTGATATTATTAAATTATTCATCTACCCTATCATTCTGGTTACCATCATTACTGGTATTTGTGGTATGGATAGCTTAAAACGGGTTGGTCTAGTAGGGGGTAAAGCACTATTGTATTTTGAGGTAGTCACCACAGTTGCTTTATTGATTGGCGTAGTAGTAGCACATTTTATTCAGCCAGGGGTTGGGGTTGATACTACATTAGTCAACAAGGGTGATATTTCTAAGTATAATGGCAATGTTTCCATTTCATGGTTAGCGTTTTTAAAAGAGAATATAACTATTCAAGTATTATTATTTGCTTTATTGGCTGGGATGATCATTAGCAAGCTGCCAAACAAATTGCAAATTTTAAAACCCATTTATTTTAGTTCTAAATATATTTTCAGGGGATTACATATTGTCATGAAAGCCGCACCAATTGGGGCTTTTGGAGGAATGGCTTATACCATTGGAAAATATGGGATAGCTACTTTATTCCCTTTGGCTAAATTGATGATCTGTGTTTATGTAACAATGGGACTTTTCATTTTTTTGATTTTGGGCAGTTTGCTCAAATATTATAAAATATCTATTTGGAAATTTTTGGGGTATATAAAAAATGAATTACTAATAGTACTTGGAACATCTTCTTCAGAATCCGCACTTCCTACTTTAATGGAAAAGCTGGAACATATGGGTTGTCACAAATCTGTTGTTGGTTTAGTTGTGCCAACCGGCTACTCATTTAACTTAGACGGAACATCCATTTATTTGTCAATGGCTGTTTTGTTTTTGGCACAAGTATATCATATTGATTTAAGCATCAATCAAATGTTGGTGATTGTAGGTATTTTAATGATTACTTCAAAAGGAGCTGCGGGTGTAACCGGAAGTGGTTTTGTGATATTGGCTTCTACTTTAACCGCTTCTAAAGTGATTCCATTAGAAGGCCTAGCCTTATTATTGGGTGTGGACCGATTTATGTCTGAAGCAAGAGCCATTACCAATTTTATAGGGAATGGGGTAGCCACTATATTTATCTCAAATAGTGAAAAGATGTTTGACAGAACAAAAATGTATCACGCATTTAATATGCAAAAAAACAAAGTGGAATCAACAGCACCTTAGTTTGTCTCTTCTTTGTCTTCTTCTTCTTTTAGATTATTACTATCATCACCCTTTCCTCTTTTTACTTTGGGGTTGGCCTGTGTGCCAGTTACCGTCATTGGAATACCTATAATCCCTAATGGAGGCAATCCCAAACGGAATTTCAGATTCATCTGGCCATCAAAATTTACTTGACCGCTCAATCTTAAACGGAAGGGGAATACCCTGATCTTTGTTTGTTCTAAAGTGATGATATTATTTTTGATGGTTGTCTTGATATCAACTTTTGAAAGGTCGGTATTACCTGTTAAACTGTCTTTACCTGCTGCTTTTCCAGCTGCACTAAATAATTTGAAGCCCTTCATTTTTAAGGCTTTTACAGAAAGCACACCCCCTCCTTCTAAGGAAGGGTAAATGGGATACATGGTCTCATTTAGTTTGCCTTTCAAGGAATAATCCAATGATACTATTCCATCTGCACTAGCAGCGGCAGTGGCCATTTCTCTAAAGAGCTTGATTTCTTTATAGGCTTTAGAAATGCTGAATTCCTTTGCTACAAAATGCGCTGTAAAAGCTGCTCGATTGGGATTTAGGGATTGATAGCTTGCATCTAATACAACAGGTGCATCAATAAGGGTAAAGCCCGTTTGCTTTAATGTCAACAAACCTTTTTTAAGACTCATTTCTCCTTTGGCATTTTTTAAATCCATGCCATTATAAGAAACAGTATTCACCGCAGCCTTAAAGACCAAGTCTAAATTAGTTGGTACCAGCACCACCCCTGTACTTGAAGCACTAGTAGTATCACCCGCAAAAGCCATAAAATCATCTGCAATTAAACGTTTGCTATTCAAATTGAACTGACCTTGCAAAGCCTCATCCTTCATGGCATAATTGATCATATTGGCCATGTATCCATCCAATTTAAAATCAGAACCCTGATAATTTCCGTTAAAGTTTTCCAACCAAATTTTATCTTGCTTAAAACGCATAGTGCCATTACTGATATGGAATGGATGGGGGTAATAATCGGTACTGACAGAAATATTCTTTACTTGCAGGGTTCCGCTATTGCGTAATCGGTCATACAATCCAGCAGTGGCATCGCTTTGCAATCCTGCTAGATTTACATCGGCAATAACCAATCCAGTTACATCAATTCCTTTTCTAGAAAATACCTGATAGACTTTACCAATATCCACCGTTCCTTTAGACAAGACCTGGTATTGAACATTGTTAAAGTTTTTCATACTAGCACTCAATGTAAAGGGTTGACCTTCAAAATAAAAACCAATAGGTTTAATAGAAAAATCAACGTCTTTGGTAGAAGGGCCTTTGGAAACCAAATTTGCGTCAACACTAATTTTTTCTATTGGGTGCGGATAGTATTTGGTTTGAATAAAGCCGTCATTCATGGTAAAATGCGCATCCGTAACAGGAAATAAGTTTTTGGCTGTATTATATTTTCCCTTTGTCTTAATATCCATCACCATTTTTCCTTTCAGACTAAGGCTATCAATTGGATAGAAAGATTTAATGTCCGCTAGATTTAAGACCCCTTGAAAATTAGCCTCCATGGGAAAATCATCTGCGCCACTGATTTGTAGATTACCTTTTAGATAATTACTCAGCATCACAGCATTCATATGCTTGATACTCAAACTTGCTTTGCGGTAATCTGCCGTAGGAGCACTGGCTATCAAATCAAAAGATATCTTTTCTACAGCTTTAGGCAGTGAAGTGTATTTAACATAGCCATCTTTTAAACTAGCTGTTAGATTAAACACAGGAATAGAAGTAATAATGGTATCAGGTCTGATTTTCTTTGGATTTTGTTGCCTCATAAAAAAACCATCGGCTTTGCCATGTACAGAAACATGACCCTTGAATTCCAATCCTGGTAAACCAACTGCAGCTTGCCATTTTTCTAAATCCATTTCACCGTTTAATTTGGCGTGGATCTCTGGTTGATTCAAGCCCTTGATCATACAAATAGCACTGAGATAATCCTTACCAACATTTCCATATATAGAATCTACGTTCACGTAAAGACTATCCATATTGAATCTAGGTAACTTAGTTTCAAAATTCAGGAATAAATTCTTTAAAGGTTCTGGGGTATTCTTATTAGCAATATAGCCATTTCTAATACCCAAGTTCATGCTAAAACCAGGCATGGTTCCTGTCTCTGCTATATATTGTCCACTCAATGCTGCTTTAAAATTAACTGCCCCTTTGACTTCTGTATGTTCCAACCATTGCAATAGTTCTGGAGGAAAAGCTGTAATAAAATTATGGAGCGATGTTTCATTACTATTCACTTTAAAATCCAAGTCATAGCCATTTTTCAAAAAGGCAAATCGGCCTTTAAAATCTAATGGCAGCTGATTAATAAACAGATCGTTTTTTTCAAATAAAAATTCTAATGAATTGGTATTGATCTTAGTGACAAGTTTAGCTGATACTGTTTTGGAAACAAAATAATTCTGTTTGTCATAATTAAAATCAATGGCGCTCACTTTGAGTTTAGATGTGAGGTCAAAAATAGATTTACTAAAATCACCCTTGCCTTCATAATCAAATCCGCCAGCGTCTATATGCATGGGTAAAGAAAGATCGTCATAGACAAAATGTGTTTTTTCAATAACTATGCGTTCAATTTTCAAAGAGGCAGAACTAGAATCCTTAGCGTTTTTAATAGCAGTTGTATCTGGAGCGTACACATTGTAATTGGCTTCTCCTTTGGCATTCACTTCAATATTGATAAATCCCTTACTGATAAAAATCTGGTTGATTTTTACGGTTGATCCAAAAATAGAGCCAAGGTCAACGCCCAAAGAAACTTGGTTGGCCGAGATCAATGTGTCTTTATGAAAGGGTTCAGAACCCTTGAGTACAAAATCATGTAGGTTTAGGGTTAGTGCAGGAAAATGGCTAAAAAAAGAAAAACGGGCTTTAGAAAATTCCAGTTCTCCTTTTACGCTTCTTTTGGCCAAATCCTTGATGCCATTTGAAATGGAATCAGGGAAACAATAGGGTGCCAAGAAAAGAATGGCCACCATTGATCCCAAACCAATGCCCGAATATTTCAATATTTTAATGAAGATATTCTTTGCTGCTGCTTTCATTTGATGGTATTAAACGGTGCTGGTTAGGGACCAGTAATGGCTATAAAGTTACTTATTCGCTGTAAAACAGCTGTTAGCTTTTTCTTATCGTTTTTCAAATAACCACCATAGTCTTCTTCTTTTCTTCACTTGATAATTGCTTTGAACATAGGTTTGAATATGGGTCATGGCTTGATCCATATCATCCGTTAATAAAACCAATTTCATGTCTTCCGGTGAGATGGTTCCTTCCTTGGCCATAAATTCAATATAATCCATCAAGGGTTGAAAATATTCCTTTCCATATAGTACAATGGGAAAATCATTGATGGTCTTGGTTTGAACCAAGGTTAGGGTTTCAAAGAATTCATCCATGGTACCAAATCCACCTGGCATGATAATAAAAGCATAGGAATATTTAACCAAGATGACCTTTCTGATAAAAAAGTAGTTCAGGGTTAAAGAATGGTGCACATAGGGATTGGCGTGCTGCTCAAAGGGTAATTGAATATTACAGCCCACTGATTGCCCCCCATTCTCAAAAGCACCACGATTGGCTGCTTCCATTACACCAGGCCCTCCCCCAGTTAGGGTGGTCATGCCCATGGCAGCAATTCTTTTGCCAAATTCCCTAGAAGCAATATAGTATTTGTGTGTTTCATCAAATCTAGCCGATCCAAATACGGTAATACAGGGCCCAACAAAGTGCATGGTTCTAAAGCCGTGGATGAACTGTTTAAAAATCTCCCAAGCAAAGCCCAATTCATTCATCCTAGGCTTGGGGCCGTCTAGGTAAACAGGGTCTTTTGAAGAAATAATACGTTGTGTTTTAGCCATTTGGAGAAAATTTTTCTTTCTATCTTCAAATTAGCATAAAATTTGATGATGTATCACTGCCATCCTAAAAAACGCTCATGAAGAAAAAATTACTCCACCTGTTCCTGATATTGATTACGGGTATTAGCAGTCATGCACAAAGCGGCATCATTTTCAAATCAGTAGACTATTATAATTACTCTGGTAAAACATTGAATTATTTAGAATTTCCTGAAATAAGACAACAACTCAGCAAAACCCTAGATTCTTTGAGTAGGAAATTTTTGCAAATCCCTATGATAGCATCCCCTGACCTAAAGATCAATAAACGGCTATACCAGGACAATTCTTTGAGTGAGCATGTAAATTTGGCAATAGGTAATGCTGCTACCAACGAGAAAATCAAAGCGGCAGAAAAGCAACAATTGTTAAATAATAATGCTAGTCAAAATGCCAAAACAGAGTTTAGTTTAGAAATTGCAGAACTGCCTTTAAATAGCATTAGACAATTTCCAGAATTAGACAGTTCATTTATACAGCAATTATTACAAAAGCAAAATCTTGCTCTTATTCAAATAATTGCCAAATTAAAAGCAGCAACGGGTGAGCTATTGATTGACAAACAAGTCTGCATGGTATTGTCAAAAAACAAACAACCGGTTCTGATTGGTTTTAACCATCCAGACTATTTGATTAGTCCTAAAAGTTTTGGAAAATTATTAGAAGCAGGATTAAATGTATTATTAGATACAAACAATGAAACGGAAATTCTACAAATGAATTCTATTCCGGCCATTGTTAACGATAATTTTATTCAACCCCAGATCAAAAGTCAACCTAGGCTTAATTTCAGCAACCAAAAAGGGATTATCCAATATCTATGGAAAGGAGAAGTTCAGTACTTGCGTTACCAAGAACCCCTCTATGAAAATATTGTTATCAGAGGCAAAAAAACTACGCCAATTCCCAATAGTTTGATTGCCCAAATTAATGCAGACAATATCTGGGAACCCATTTTTCTAAGAGAAGAAAGCAGGGATATTTTAGCTGACAAAAACTACCTTTTACAGTGCGTAGTAAATGTGGAACGAGACCCCTATGGAAAGGGTACCCCCTTTAACAAAAAAACAGGATTGCCATTTAATTTTTTGAGCGGGATTTCACATGTTTTTTTGCAAGACAAGGATACCATTGCACAGTTTAAGATCAAGGGCAATTTTTTAGACGGGAAGAAAAAAACCTACTTGCACCAATTGTATATGGCAGCAGATACTAGCATTATTGCCATTGAAAAAACACCCAGAGAAAATGTGCACCACTATGATTTTGAATTGGAAGGAGTCTTTAAAGGTCAAGCATTCAAAATTGCTTATACCGGTTTAAGAGGATCCTCAGAATCCATCAGAGAAATTTATCTCAAAGAGAAATTGGTAGCAGTAGTAGAAGGAAAAGACAATCCAGAACTCTTGGTAGTGCTGGATAAGGATATAGACGCCATTAGCCTGAATCAGTTGCTATTGCTATCGTTTAGCAACTTGTTTTAGTTAAAATATGCTAGGCATAGGATCTATTCAATAAACAGGATTGGTCTTGAAGATCTTAGTCTGCAAAACCAATCCTATTGCAACTTATTCCGCTTGTGCGGTTTTATTGGGCCCCAACATGAGTAGGTCAGAAGCCACTACTTCTGTAACATAGTGTTTGACTCCTTGTTTGTCGGTGTAATTGCGGTTAACCAATTTACCTTCAATGGCAACTTCCTTACCCTTGACCAGGTATTTTTCTACAATCTCTGCCAGTTTACCCCAAGCTACTACCTGGTGCCATTGGGTTTCAGTTACTTTTTCTCCCTGCGCATTCTGGTAACTCTCATTGGTTGCCACAGAAAACTGGGCCAGCTTCTTTCCTGTCTCTGTTGTTTTTACTTCTGGTGCTTGACCTAGATTGCCGATCAATTGCACTTTGTTTTTCATTGCGTACATCGCCTTTCATTTTATTGTTTTGAATACCGGTTTCCCGGTGTTGACAGAACAAATATGTAATAGCAATGATGACCTATCCGGTATTTAAATATTTGTATACAACTGTAAATGTTTGCAAACGGGTAATCCCTAGAAGTTTGAATCAAAGCATTTTAAATCCTTTGCGTATATTGTTTATCTATTCAATGACTCAAACAAGTTTTATGCGTACATGCTTAGTCTTATTCCTGGCAATGATTGGTTTACACAGTTTTGCCCAAACCCCAAGTATATCAGCCAATAAAAAATCCGTTCTCAATTCAGTTGAAAAACACCAAGAAGAGTTGATCAACCTAAGTAATCAGGTTTGGGGATTTGCAGAAATAGCCATGCGTGAAAATAAATCAGCCAAAGTCTTAGCAGACTATGCGGAAGCGCAGGGTTTTAAAGTATCGCGCGGCGTAGCCAAAATTCCTACCGCATTTATTGCAGAATATGGAAGTGGCAAACCCATTATTGGCATCTTGGGAGAATTTGATGCATTACCTGGGTTATCGCAAAAAGCACAACCAACCAAGGAGGTTTTAAAGGAAGGAGAACCGGGACATGGTTGTGGCCACAATATGTTTGGGGCAGGTAGTTTGGGTGCGGCAGTGGCCATAAAAGAACTCATCGCCGCAGGCAAATTAAAAGGTACCATCCGGTTTTATGGTACTCCTGCAGAGGAAGACCTAGCTGGCAAAGTGTATATGGCAAGGGATGGTTTATTCAATGACTTAGATGTTTGCCTTGACTGGCACCCCGATTTTGAAAACAAAGCCAATATGCAAAGTTCACAAGCAGTAACCGATTATAGTATCAGCTTTAAAGGAAAGTCTGCACACGCTGCAGCAGATCCTTGGAATGGCAGAAGTGCTTTAGACGCAGCTGAATTATTTGCCCATGGCATGAATAGTTTACGCGAACACGTGAAACCTAGCGTGCGCATGCACTATGTGTATACCAAGGCTGGTAAAGTTCCCAATGTGATTCCTGATGAAGCAGCAGTTTGGTTGTGGATCAGAGATAGTAAAAGAAGTGGCGTGGCCGATGTTGCCGAGCGAATGATGGATATTGCCAAGGGTGCTGCGCTAATGGCAGGTGTGCAATATGAGGTTAAACTCAATAGTGGTCTCTATGAATTATTGCTCAATGAAACTGGTGCCAAAACCTTACAAAATAACATGAATTTGGTAGGCCCCATTAGTTATACCAAAGAAGAATTGGATTTTGCCAATACCATTATGAAGGAATATGGTATGGAAGCCAAGGGCATCAATGGTGGCATTAAACCCATGGAGCAAACCAAAGAAACTCCTCCTGGTGGTAGCACTGATGTTGGAGACGTGAGTTACCTGGTACCAGAAATTACATTATTAGCTACTACCGCTCCCAATGATGCGCCATGGCATTCTTGGGTAGTGGTGGCTTGCGGTGGTATGAGTATTGGACACAAGGGTATGCTCTTTGCATCAAAATCTTTGGGTACTACCATGGTGGATCTTTTTGAAAATGAACAACTCAGAAAAGACATTAGAGAAGAGTTTATCAAACGCAAGGGAAATGAAGTTTGGAAAGCCATGTTGCCTGATGCGCCGCCACCGGTTCCAAAAGACCAATAAACGGATTAAGTAACTTTATCATTAGAACTTCCAGAAATAAAAAATGCGGACCGCCAACTGTCCGCATTTTTTTTGTTTAGATGTATTCCTTAGAATCCAAATGTTAATCCGGCCATGAGGTTAAAGCGTTTGCTATTATAACCCACCACATCAAAATATTCCTGATTGGTCAAATTACGCAAGTCTATAAAACACTTGGTACGTTTGGTTAAAGCATATCCCATATAAAGGTCAATGGTGGTATAAGCAGGCATTTTCTCCGGACCCGCGTCATAAGTACCTTTTAGCCTAGTGCCAATATAGCGGAGCGATGGCATCAGGGTAATTTTTGCAGATGGCTGCCAAGTTAAAACGGTGTTTAAAACAAGATTGGGTCTACGATATAGATTCTTGGTTTTAAAACCATTGTTCTCCCCTTCCCCATCTACATAAGTGGCATTGAATACCCAATCCGTTTTGGCACTAAATGCAACGCGTGTTTCAAGTTCAAATCCATAATCATGTTGTTGGTCACGATTAATATATTGGCTTATAAAATTGATGGGGTTGGTATTGAATACAATCAAGTCTTGAATGTCTCTTTTAAAACCTGCCAAACGAACACTGCTCTTACCATTTTTGTCTAAGAAAGCAAAACCCAATTCATAGTTGGTACTTTTTTCTGGACTCAGACCCTTGTTTCCATATTCGCTATAAAGTTGATACAGAGATGGAATCTTATACGCAGAAGAGATATTAATAAAGAATTTTAGTTGCTTGTTTATATGATAAGATGGATTGATGGTATAGGTACTGTTGTTGCCATAAATATTATGACGGTCGATTCTAAAACCCGCTTCCAAATCAAAACCGGCCAAATCATTTAAGAGAATAGAATTGTACCAAGACAGGTTATTGGCTTTGGCAGAATCACCCAGGGCAGTTTCAAATGGACCAAATGAACTGATGCTCAAATAAGATTGACTAGTCTGTTGTTGCTGAAATTGCAAACCTGAAACCAACACTACTTTTTTAGACAGGTTGAAATTCCCAAATGTTTCAGTGATAGCGGTATTCCCGTTGTATTCACCGCGAGAATATTTGGCAAATCCGCCAACAGAAGCACTATCGTCTGTATAGATTCTACCTGCTTTTAAAAAACTCTGCGTGAGATGCCATTGAACTTTTGTACCTGTATACCCAAGGTCTATATGATGTTGGGTATTTTTATTGTCAAACACATTATCCTTGTCATCTTGAAATGCGCCAGCATCCGTTCCACCTGTATATTTCAAAAATTGATGAGACGTGGAGATTGACCAGTTTTTGTTGAATTGATATCCAAAAGCTAATTGCCAGTTATTTTGCTTAAAATTATCTTTATCAAAATCTTTTTTGCCCGTACTATCATGGGCAGTTGAAAATCCATTTCCATTGGTAAAGTCATAGCCTAGGCGATATCTGAATTTTCCAATGGCTCCATTGAGTCCAAGATTGCCACGAAAGGTTTGGTAACTACCATAGCTCAATACGCTACTCAAGTGTTGACCATTGTTGGTTGCTTTTTTGGTAATGATATTGATGACTCCAGCTACAGCATCGCTACCCCAAAGGGTGCTTTGTGCGCCTTTTAGAATTTCTACTCTTTCAATCATTCCAAGTGAAATCATGTTCAGGTCAAAGGTATTGTTGATCTGAGAGGGGTCATTCATGGGAACACCGTCTAATAAGATTAAGGTATTTCCTAGACCAGAGCCACGTAAATAAATGTCTGGATTGGTGCCCAGATTATTTCCAGCGCCATTGATAAATACACCTGCTTGATAATTGATGATTTCCGATAAATTCTTTCCCGCGTTGCGTTGCAAGGTTTCTTGGTTAATGACTGTAACCATTTTACCCGTGCTGCTTTGCTTTTGTTGCAAGCGATTGGCTGTTACAATTACTTGGTCCAGTTGTCTAAAACTAGTACTGTCTTGTGCAATTAATTGACTGCTGAAAATAGTAGCAGCCAACCATAAAAATGTTCTTTTCATTTGAAAAGGTTTTTAAAGTGGCCGCTTTCAGGAAATGAATTCAGAAGGAAACATAAATGTCTTTCGACCCTTACATCTCATGCCTTTCACCCGAAAGCTGAAAATTGTTAATGGATGCGGCAGGTCTTCTGACTTGCTCCGTTATCCAAGCCTTCCCGTGTTGGCAACAGTGGCGTGAGTGAGGATAATTTGCTAGGAGCTTACAGCTACGGGGATAGTTCCAGATTTTCACCGGATTCCCTTTTAATCCATTACCTGTTTTACCAAGTGCTGGAACCGAAACCGGGGCAAATGTAGTTTTTTAACAGAATAAAAAGCAAAATGCTAGTATTAAATCTTCCTATAACTTTATTAGGCATTGTATTTGAATCAATCCCTAAAAAAACAAGATGAAACATTTCATATGGATAATTTGCATTGTCCTTTTAGGAATATCTGCCTGTAGAACAGTTAAGCCAGCAGTTCAGCCAACCGTTGAGCCAGCAGTTCAGCCAGCAGTTCAGCAACCCCTTGGACTTACTGAAACCTATTGGCGATTGGTTGAATTAAATGGTGAAGCCATAGTAAAGGAACCTTCTGCTACAAGAGAAGCCCATATTATCCTTAAAAAAGAAGGTCTTAAAGTAAACGGGAATAGTGGATGCAATAGTTTTTTTGGATCCTATACATTAAAAGGAAAACACGAAATTCATTTTGGAAAAATGGGTTCAACAATGATGGCTTGTAAAGACATGCTCATGGAAAGAAAATTTCTATACGCTATCACCAACGCTGATCAATACAATATCAAAGATGGTCGTTTGATTCTCTCAAAAGGTACAAAAACCATCTTAGCCAAGTTTGAAAGTAAGGACCTACGTTAAAACAATCGCGCGGATTTATAAGTTAACCTGAATCCCTGCAGATACCCATCGCCCTGGCATAACCGAACCCAACAAGTCACTATAATTGGTATTCAACAAATTATCTGCTTGCAAATAGCACCCTAATTTTTGTTGGAGTACAAAGACTTGAAATTTTGCATTGAGCAGAAAATAATTCTCAGACAATTCTGCCCCAATGGCCGATGAACTTGCAGCTGATCTTATTTTATAAATAGTATTTCCGCTCAACTGCCAGTGTTTTGTGCCATAGAGCAAAGAGCCATTGATGAGTAGTTTGGCGTGTGAGGAAAGATAAAAAGAAGGGGCCGCGTCAAAAGTTTTGCTGTCTAACCAAACTAGACCTGCTGTTGCCATCATTTTTTTTCCATTGGTCCATTGGTTTAGATATCTAAGGTCCGTTTCCCAACCTAATACATTTACTTTGGCAACATTACTGGCTAGTGCATAAGTACCTGTTGAAACCAAGTTGGTTTTCCTTGGCATTTGGTCATAAGGAGTAGGCGTCCAGTCTATCACCCCAGCTTGGTTTCTTTGAAACAAAGTATTGGATAAACGCCAATGTTTATTGGCTACTAAATCCATACCCAATTCATAACTCCAACTGGTTTCTGCTTTTAGATCAGGATTGCCAATACTACCGCTGCTAACCAAGGTCTTATTATAATTGTTGTAACGCTCTGTAAAATCGGCTTGTCTAATGGTTTTACCTATACTTCCGCGCCATTGAACCATTCCAGTTTTATAGGAGAAATTGATTTGTGGCACTAATTCTGCACCAATGTTTTGGGTGTGGTCTAAACGAATGGATCCTGCTACCAAGAATTGCTCAGAAACCTGTTGATTCCATAATAAGAACAGACCTGTTTGAGTTAATTGATGCTTGCCCCTATCATTAGATTCTATCAATTTTTGCTGCACTTGCAAGCCTGTAATCAATTGGGCACTGTTAGAAAAACTATGCTGATATCTTCCTGCAAATTGCAATAGTTTAGACAGGTTTTCATTGGCTGCGGCAGCACTGTTAAAAGCATAGACATCTGTTGCTTGTTTGTATCCAGCATCTAATTGTAGTTGGTCTTTGTTTTTTTGATAAGTAAGACTCAATTGATTCCAATAACCACTTACAGTTTCCTTAGCAGTATCAGACTTGAAACTGGTATAAAAATTCTGCGCACTAAAATAGCGTTTGTCATAAGTTGTTCTAAATGCCAAACGCCAATTTTGATTTAGATAATGACTAATGGAAAAAGAAGCTGTTTGGTTTTTATAAAATCCAGTGGTTCCCCTTTGTTGCTGACCATCCGCTTGGTTGAGTAAAATGCCTGCGGCGATGGCCGTATGCTGTTTTTGATAAAATACCCCAGCATTCACTCCAAGCATGCCGTACTGCCCAGCATTAGCTTGTGCTTGAACCTTTTGTTGCGAAGTATTTTTCTTGGCAGTAAATGTTTTGGTAATCACCTGAATAACTCCACCTACTGC
>CAMFKK010000025.1 GCA_945957225.1 uncultured Sphingobacteriia bacterium
TGTCTACACGGTCCTGCATTTCAAGCAATTTGCCTTCTTCCTCACCTACTTGCATTTGGGTGTATTCAATAGAATCCCCGATGGTCTTTAATTGACCTTGGGCTTTTTCTAAGAAAGCTTTTAGAGATCCCTCTTTTTCCTTGAGGTAATGTAGTTTTTGGGTAGCTAAGTTTCTTTCGTTTTCCTTGCCGCGCAGATTTTGCAAGAGGTCATTAAATGCGTGTTGCTTTGATTGCAGGGCGCGCTCTTTTTCAATAAAGCCCAATTTTTCCTGCTCAATGGCTGCTTCTTCAGTAGCAATCTCGGCTTCTAACTGCGCTTTCTTGTCTACTTCTGAGTTTTGCTGCTCGTTCAAATCATGGTAAGTGATATTGAATCCTTCCAATGCAGCTTTGGCCAGTTCAATGCTGATCTCCTTATAGTCCTTCTTGATTTCAAAGTACTTTTCAGCCTTTTTAGACTGATTTTCAAGGGTTTTGAGCTGGTTATTGATTTCAAATAGCAAGTCTTCAATCCGTGCCAGATCCTGTTCGGTGGCGTCCAACTTGCTCTTGGCTTCTTTTTTACGGGTTTTGTAGATGGTAATACCAGCCGCTTGTTCCAGCATTCTTCTACGGCTATTCTCCTTATCCTTGATAATATCATCCACCATGCCTAGTTCAATAATGGCATAGCTATCGGTGCTCACACCGGTATCCAGGAATAGGTTATGGATATCTTTTAATCGGCAGCTCACATCGTTCAAACGATACTCGCTCTCCCCGTTCTTGTAGAACCTACGGGTTACGGTAACGGTACTAAACTCAGTTGGAAGCAGGTTCTTGGTATTTTCAAAAGTCAGACTCACTTCTGCCATTCCACTGGCAGACCTTGACTTACTTCCGTTGAATACCAATGCGTCTAAGTTCTCAGAACGTAAGGCAGAGATCTTCTGTTCTCCAATTACCCAGCGGATAGAGTCAATGATATTGCTTTTTCCACAGCCATTCGGTCCAATAATTCCTGTGATTCCTTCGTCAAAGCTAACCACCGTTTTATCGGCAAAGCTTTTGAATCCTTTAATTTCTAGCGATTTTAATCTCACGTTCTTACCTTTTAGTACCTGCGAACATACCAAAAAAGGGATAGAAAAAGGAATTCATCCTAGGGCCTGTGCATAATAGGTGGAGAAATAAACAGGATTTTGCCAGGAATGTGAATTGACTATTTGCAAATGATTGATTTATAGGTAATTAACAAGTGTAAAAGTGGATAAAATTTGCCGTTTTTTTACCCACATTCTTGGGCCCGTCTTCCCTATATTTGCCCCAACCAAGCCCTTCTATTTTGCCCAGACTTGTCTTTACGGTAACCAACCAACTCAACTTTGACCAACGGATGCAAAGAATCTGTGGCAGCCTGGCCAAAAATGGGTACCAAGTCCAGTTGGTAGGTAGGTCTATCAAGGGCCAACCAGCCCTTTCTGAGCAACCATTTGAACAGCATCGACTCCCTTGCTGGAACCAGCAAGGCCCATTGATGTACCTGGAATTCAACCTAAGACTTTTCTTTTTCCTCTTATTTAGACCCGCAGATCTGTTTTGCGCCATTGACCTTGACACCATTCTTCCCGTCTATTTTGCCAGTTTGATCAGGGGTAAAAAGCGGGTTTATGACGCCCATGAATACTTTACCCAGCAAAAAGAAGTCATGAGCCGGCCAGCCATTCAGAGGATCTGGAAAGCCATTGAAGCTTTTAGCCTTCGGCGATTTCCCCTAGGTTATACCGTTAATGATTGGATTGCTGGGGCTTTTCAGGCGGAATATGGGGTTCATTATGCCGTGGTGCGCAACCTGCCAAGGCTTACCGATGCCGCTAAAGCGATGGCCAATTCAGGGGCATTGCAACAAAATGAGCTATCGCCGCAGGCAAAAGAGCTCCAACCCTTCTTCATTTACCAAGGTGCCGTGAACCATGGTCGCTGTTTTGAAACCCTGATCCCGGCTATGCAAGAAGTAGCTGCTCCTTTGCGTATTTACGGAACAGGAAATTTTATAAATCAAACATTATCAATTATTAACAATAGCTCACTTGAATTTAAAGTATCAGTAATTGAACCCCAAACCCCTGCCATTTTACAAACCATCACCCCCCAGGCTATTGCCGGCATTACCCTATTTGAGGCTCAGGGCCATAACCAATACCATTCCCTGGCCAACCGCTTCTTTGACTATATGATGGCGGGGATTCCACAGCTCTGTGTAGACTATCCAGAATATAGGGCCATCAACCAGGACTGGGAGATTGCTTTATTAATTCCTGATACCCAGCCGCAAACAATTGCCGCTGGAATGAACAAATTACTGGCAGACAGTGTTCTGTACCTTAGATTGAAGCAGAATTGCTTAAAAGCAAGAAACGTGTTGAACTGGGAATCGGAGGAACAGGTCTTGTTGGCGTTCTACAGGAACATCTTTTTAAAGCAGTAATTTGGACAAGCACTTACATATTGTTTCACTCAATGTTCCCTATCCGGCTGATTATGGTGGCGCATTTGACTTATTTTATAAGCTACCCGCCCTGCAAGCAGCTGGAGTAAACATCCATTTACACTGTTTTGACTATGGCAGGGGCAAACAGGAAATATTGAATCAATATTGCCATTCCGTCAATTACTACCCCCGCAGCAAGGGACATCAGGCCATTTCCAGTGCTCTTCCCTATATTGTGGCCAGCCGTAAAAATGAGGATCTGTTACAGAACCTACTAAAAGACGATTACCCCATTTTTATGGAAGGTGTTCATTGTACTTATCCAATAATGGACCCCAGGTTTAAAGACCGCAAGTGTTTTGTTCGATTGCATAACGTAGAATACCGTTATTATAAAGACTTATACCGCAGCAGCAGTTCTCCTTTGAAAAAAGCCTATTACTGGAACGAGAGCCGTCTTTTGCGTAAATATGAGGCCAAATTGGCCCAAAAAGCCACATTTTGGGGTGTAACCGAAGCGGATGATCAGGTTTATAGAGACGAGTTTGGTTGTAAAAATATTGAACACCTTCCCCTTTACCTACCCAATTGGGAGGTGGATTGCTTAGAAGGTATGGGCAACTATTGTTTTTATCATGCGGATTTGAGTATTGACGCCAATGAAAAAGCCGCGATCTGGCTACTCAAAGAAGTCTTTGAAAAGATCAAGATTCCACTGGTGATTGCTGGCAAAAACCCATCGCCCCAGCTCATGGAACTGGCCCATGTTCATTCCCATACTTGTTTGGTGGCCAATCCATCCGAAAAGGAAATGCAGGATATGCTGGCCAAGGCCCATATTAATGTGTTACCCGCTTATATAGAAACCGGCATGAAGGTTAAACTGGTCAATGCACTATTTCATGGCCGTCATTGCATTGTCAATGAAGCCATGGTGGCCGGCTCCGGTCTGAGTCCGGCTTGCTATATTGGCACCACCGCCAATGCTTTTCAAGAGCTGGTTTCACAACTCTACCACCAACCTTTTACCCAAACTGAGATTGAAGGACGCAAGCGCTTACTCACGCCTATGTTCAATAATGCAGCCAATGCCAAAAAGCAGGTAGGCTGGATTTGGGGGGAGTGAAGAGTGAAGAGTGGTGGAAGAAGTGAAGAACGAAGAGTGAAGAGTGAAGAGTGGTGGAAGAAGTGAAGAACGAAGAGTGAAGAGTGAAAAGTGAAGTGGAACACAAGACAGGTTACTGGTTTTTGATTTTTTGAAATACCCCTGTTTTTATACTAGAACGTGTATAAAAACGGCCATTCTATTTTATACTAGAACTAGTATAAAATAACACCCCCCGATTTATACTAGAACAAGTATAAAAAACAACCTTTTTTGAAAACCTCGAAAAACAAGTAAGTCGCGAGTTGGTTCCAAGAGAAAGTGAAGAGTTTTAAAACCCTATTAATTAAACAAACCCTAGGCAAGCCTAGGGTTTTTCTTTATAAAGAAGTTTATCTATTACTAGAACCTAGGCGCAGCCTAGGTGAACTCGTTTACTGGAATCAACGTCCATTCTTCACTCTTATCTCTTCACTTTTCACTTAAGCTATTCCTTATTTTGTAATGATAGTCAATTAGTTAGATGCACTGTCAATTAGCTTTCCAAGTTCCGTTTTGAGCATTCTAGATGGATAGCGGTTGATGACAATAAAGTCATGGGTGGCCATGATTACGGTAGTACCATAGTCTTTGGCAATTTTGAGCAGGAGCTGCATGATCTCATCGCTGGTTTCAGGGTCTAAGTTACCGGTGGGCTCGTCGGCTAAGACTAATTTGGGCGAGTTCAAGAGGGCACGTGCAATATCTACCCTTTGCTGCTCTCCACCACTCATTTCAAAAGGCATTTTAAAACCCTTGCTCTTCAAGCCTACCTTGTCCAAGACATCGTTGATCTTCTCTTCCATGAGCATCTCGTCTTTCCAGCCTGTGGCTTTTAGGACAAACTTGAGGTTCTCGTGTACATTTCTATCGGTGAGTAATTGAAAGTCTTGGAAGATGACGCCAAGGTTACGGCGTAGGAAGGGTACTTTTTTCCAGTCCATGCTGGGCAGGTCAAAACCTACCACTGTGCCTGTTCCTTCCGTTAATTGCAGCTCTCCGTAAAGGGTCTTGAGCAAACTGCTCTTTCCAGTTCCGGTTTTTCCTACCAGGTACACAAACTCTCCTTTCTGCACTTCAAAATTCACGTTCTGCAATACCAAGTTGGTTCCTTGGTAAATATTGGCATTCTTAATAGATACTATTGCTTCGGGCATGGTGTAAAAATTCAAAAGTCAAAATTCAACAATCAAAATAACTGTTACTAATTAAAAAAATCAAAAGTTATAATGACTGTTGCGAATACTGTTTAAAGCTGGGATTGGGTTAAAGTTATTAACTAGCGCCCAAATCCAATTGCTTAAAATTATTAAAAGCAGCTCAAATTGCTTGTTAATATTCGTAAACCAATTCTCCTTTGGCAGTCTTTATAATTAGTTCTTTCTTTTCGGCTGCTTCTACCCTTCCCACAATCCTTGCATCAATCCCTAGTTTGGCGCCTTCGGCAATTAATAGAGGGGCAGTTGCCGCATCGGTGAATACTTCTAAACGATGTCCCATATTAAAGACCTGGTACATTTCCCTATCATCGGCTCCTGAGTTTTCCTGGATCAATTGGAAAATGGGGGCTGGAGCAAATAAATTGTCTTTGACAATCCTGAGTGGCTTGGGTAGGTATTTCATACACTTGGTTTGTCCACCACCACTACAATGGATAAGACCGGTGATTTGGTCAAAATATTTATCCAGCAATTGCTTCATCAGTGGCGCATAGGTACGCGTGGGCGATAATAAGAGCTTGCCTACATTGGTAGGCTTGCCATCAATGGCAAGGGTATCGGTCATGGCATTCTTACCCAAGTAGACCACAGCGTCATTCAGCTTGGGTTCAAAAGTTTCTGGGTAGGCTTTGTATTGTTTTCCTAGAACATCGTGCCTTGCACTGGTTAAACCATTGGATCCCAAACCGCTATTATACTCGCTTTCATAATTGGCCTGTCCAAAACTGGCAAAACCTACAATCACATTGCCTTCCGTAATTTTTTCATTTGTCACCAATTTGCTCTTGGGCCAACGGGCACTCATGGTTCCATTTACGGCAATGGTGCGGACCACATCGCCTACATCAGCGGTTTCACCACCTAGATAATGGATGCGCACCCCGTATTCCGCCAATTGGTTAAAGAATTCCTGAGTACCATTGATAATCTGCTCTAATACAGTACCGGGAATCAAGAGTTTGTTCCGATCAATGGTAGAAGAGAATAAGATATTGTCTGTGATTCCTACACAAAGCAGGTCATCTAGGTTCATAGCAACCGCGTCTTGGGCAATCCCCTTCCAAACAGAAACATCACCAGTTTCTTTCCAATAGAGATAAGCCAAGATGCTCTTGGTACCTGCCCCATCGGCGTGCATGATATTGATCCAATTGGGGTCTCCACATAAAAAATCGGGATAGACTTTGCAAAAAGCATCGGGGTACAAACCCTGATCCAGTTTACCAATGGCTGCGTGTACTTCTTCTTTTTGGGCAGATACTCCGCGTTGCGCGTATAATGACATGGTGAAATTTTGGAATGATCTATGATTGCTGGTTGCAAATGTACAATTTTCATACTTCCATGAAACCCTTAGATTTGCACCCAATTATGCAGGTACACTATCTGGATCAGTCTTCTCTTCCTGAATTTAAAAAGGCCGTGATTACCATCGGCAGTTTTGATGGTGTGCACCTAGGGCATCAACAAATTATCCAACAATTAAAGGCCGAAGCAAAGACCATTGGCGGTGAAAGCATTATTATTAGTTTTTACCCCCACCCCCGTTCGGTGATTTCCCAAAATCCAGATAGTATTAAGTTATTGGGCACTTTGGAAGAAAAAACCCGATTATTGGCGGCTACTGGGATTGACCATTTGGTGATTGTTCCTTTTGACTTGGCTTTTGCCAACCAATCGGCTCAGTCATATATCAGTGATTTTTTAGTGGCCAATTTTCATCCACATACAGTGATTATTGGTTATGACCATAAGTTTGGAAATAACCGTACCGGCGATTTTAAATTGCTTCAATCTTTTGGGCAGGCATTGGGTTTTGAAGTCAAAGAAATTCCAGAACATTTATTGCACCAAGTGGGTGTAAGTAGTACTAAGATAAGACATGCCATTAGCAATAGCCATATTGAAACTGCCAACCAATTCTTGGGCTATCCCTATTTTTTTGAAGGTAGGGTGGTCATGGGGAATCAATTGGGTAGAACCATTGGATACCCCACCGCCAATTTGGTTTTATCAGATTTAGAGAAATTGATTCCGGGCAATGGCGTGTATGCCGTACAAGTATTGATCAAAAATGGAGCCCCCTCTTTAGTCTTAAACGGAATGATGAATATTGGTGTTAGACCAACTGTGGATGGAATTAATCGCGTGATTGAAGTAAACCTATTTGATTATGAGGGAGACCTTTACGGAAAATGTTTGGAAGTTAGGGTCTTGCATTTCTTGCGTGCAGAACAAAAATTCAATGGTTTGGAGGCCCTAAAAAACCAATTGGCCTTGGATCAACTATTGGCCAAGCGATTATTGGCTTAGCTATTGCATCATTTTTACCACCATTTCTTTTAGAAGACCAGCATCGGAAGTACCTCCATTATTCACCCCCACACTTTTAAGGTTGTATTGGTGTAATAAGAGTAAGATGGTTTCCACCGCTTGATAAGAATATTTGCGCGCAGCATTTTGATAGTCTCTCATAAAAAAAGGACTCACCCCCATAATGGATGCCATTTCTTTTTCATTGGTTCCTTGAAGGGCATACACTTGGTAAACCTTGCTGAAGAAATTATAGATTGATGGAAGCACCAACTGAATGGGTGCTGACTTAGGATTGGCTTCAAAATACTGTACAATTCTAATGGCTTTGGCTAGGTCTTTTTGCCCAATGGCAGCTTGTAATTCAAAGGGATTGAATTCCTTACTGATACCAATATAGGTTTCAATATCGTCTTCGGTAATTCCCTTTCTTGCGCCTAGGTTTACTTTAAGTTTTTCTACCTCGTTCTCAAGTCTATTTAGGTCATTGCCAATATGATCAACTAATAGGTTTAATGCCTTTGGCGATATGGTCAATCCTTGCTGAATCACCATTTGGTTGGTCCATTCAGGTAACTGGTTATCGTACATTTTTTTGGTGGTCATTAACTCTGACTTTGACTTAAGCACTTTGTACAAAGGCGACCTACCATCAAACTTTTTTTCTTTATGACTGACCACTAAGACCGTTGTCTTTAATGGATTGTCAATATAGGCCTGCAATTTCTCCAGTTCTTTTTGGGCCATATGCTGGGCCTCTTTGAGCAATACTACTTGGCGTTCTGAAAACATGGGATAGCGCATACAGGCATTGACTACTGCCGCCCAATCGGCATCCTTGCCATAAAAAACAGAGAGATTAAAGCCCGCTTCAGCTTCTGAAAGAATCTGGTGTTCTGCATAATTGACTATCTGGTCAATATAATAAGACTCCTCACCTTCTAACCAATAAACCGGTTTGAAATTTCCTTTTTTCCAATCACCAATGATTTTTTCTGCAGACATGGCTGCAAAGATGGGATTTGCAGGGCAGATTAAAAAAAATGCGGAAAATGGATTTTTTTGTGAGCTAAAATGGGTTTGGCACGGTTTTGGTATTTTAGGGGGTATCGAACAATTATAAATTTAAAAACATGAGTTACTCAGCAAGCAACAATCCGCAAACCACTCCCCCAACAGACAACCGTAAATTGATTTATGGTATCCTGATAACCGCATTGATTGCCACTTGGGGATATATTTTTTACGACAAGAGCCAGACCAAGGAAACGGTGGCTCAATTGCAAACAAAAATTACCAATGTAGACTCTGCTAGAAATGCTATTCAACAAGAATTTATCTTGGTAAGTGCAAAAGCCGATTCTTTGACCCAGACCAACCTGCAATTACAGGGTTCATTGGCTGAAAAAAGCACCGAAATCCAAACTCTGAAAGGCAATATTGGTAGCATTTTGCGCAAGAAAAATGCCACTGCATCAGAATTATCTGATGCCAAAAAAATGATTGCCGATTTGAATGGCAAAATCAATGGTCTTTTTGTAGAAATTGAACAATTGAAAGGAGAAAACAAGCAGTTGACTGCTAACAATCAGCAATTGACAACTGAGAAAACCCAATTGACTTCTGACAAGAAAAACTTGGAAGAAAATCTGAGCAAGACCAATTCTGAGAAGCAACAATTGGCTGATAAAGTTGATGTAGCTTCTACCTTACACGCTTCAAATGTGGGAATTGTAGCCATCAATCTAAAAAACAGTGGCAAGGAATCTGAAACCAATACCGCAAAACGTGCCGATTATATGCGTGTGAACTTTGTATTGGATCCAAACAGGGTTAGCCCAAATGGCACCAAGGATTTATATGTGGTGATCAGTGGACCAGATGGTAAGATCTTTAATGAGGGTGGAAATTTTACTACCCGTGAAGAAGGTGAAAAAGGATATACCAATAAAGTATCTGTGAACTATGAACAAAACAAAGTAGTTCCTGTAAGCTTTAACTGGAAGAAAACAGACAAGTTTGTAGAAGGTAATTATAAGATTGAAATCTATCACAATGGTTTCAAAATTGGTGAGAGTATCAAGACCCTGAAAAAAGGTGGCTTGTTTAGCTAGTATCCTATTTTAAGTTCCAATATCTAGGGTCCCCGCAAATGCGGGGACCTTTTTGTTTGTCATATTTGATTAATTTAGGCCAATGGTATCTTCTTGGTTTAACTGGCGTACCCTCTTGGTGATTGTGGCTGTGCTGATTGTCAGCGGCACCATTGTCTATACCCAATACCTATCTGGAAAGATTGCAAAAGAAGAGCGAAGAAATGTAGAAGCCTGGGTAGAAGCTCAGAGAACCATCCTTTATTCTTCTGATACCGCTAGTATAAATTTGGCAACCAAGATTATTACAGAAAATGACCAAATACCCATTATTGAGACCAATGAAAAAGACAGTCTTACTGGGAATTTTCTAAATATGGATACGGCACTTGTAAGACAGAATCCTAGTTATTTGAAGGATAAACTTAGACAGTTCAAACGCTATAATAACAAACCCATTATTAGTGTCTTAAGGGATCAACCCTATCAGGCCAACAAATATTATTATGGAGAAAGCCCCTTACTCAAAGAAACCAAGCTCTATCCTATTATTCAATTGATGGTCATAGGTTTATTTATTCTCATTGCCATATTATTACAAAGAACCCATTATAGAAGTAGTCAGAATCAGCTTTGGGCTTCACTTGCCAAAGAGACCGCCCACCAATTGGGCACACCCGTTAGCAGTTTGGAAGGCTGGTTAGAAATCTTAAAAGAGCATCCTGAAAATGCGGGTTATGTTCCAGAAATAGCCAAAGACGTACAAAGACTACAGTTGATTACTGATAGATTTGGCAAGATTGGTAGTCAACCAAAATTAGAGCCCACCAATTTAAATAGACAGATTGAATTGATTGTTCAATACATGAAAAAAAGGGCAGGCGGTCAAGTAGGATTTGAATACGTTGCTCATAATGGGGACCTGATTGAAGCTGAGATCTCTCCACCGCTTTTTGATTGGGTCATGGAAAATTTGCTCAAAAATGCTTTGGACGCTATGGATGGTAAGGGCATGATTACCGTAGCCATGCATGCCACCAATCATGAAATAGTGATTGATGTAACAGATACGGGTAAAGGCATTGCCTCCCAACACTTGAAAAAAGTTTTCAAACCTGGTTTTACCACCAAGAAAAGAGGTTGGGGACTAGGGCTTTCTCTCAGCAAAAGAATTGTTGAGCAGTATCATAAAGGCAAGCTCTTTGTCAAGTGGAGCGAGCCTGGTAAGGGAACCAGTTTTAGGATTATCCTTCCAATGGTTCCAAAAGACTTCCTTGGCTAGCCGTTTTACCAAAACAACTCATGGCAGTTTGCCATTGTTGCAAGGACTGTGGCGTAGTGGTCTCTGTGTACAAATCCGCCTCACTAAAGAGTTGAAATAATTCTTTTTTTTCTCTGTCAAGAATGGCGTTTTGTTTACCCAGTCTATGCAAATAATGTTGCATGCGGGATAATTTTTCGTCGGAGAGATGGTCGAATGCGTGCTGCTGCATTAACTGTCCGGTTGCATTCACCAAAAGCTCATAGGAATTTGTTTTCATAGTGCTTCATTTTGGGTTATCAGCCTGGATTACACTACAAAGAGACAACGAAATCTTGTATTATGTTGTTTACGGAATTGTTAAGACTTGGTAATGGTGCATAAGTTGGGGATATACTTCAAATTTTACTTTAAGACAAGGGCTCCCAATGCGGGCAAATTCAGTTTAATCTGATAGCATTGAGAGGGTTTATCTACTAGCTTAAAACTGATGCTTGGGTTAAAGACGTCTCCAGTTCCCCAATACGCGGTGTCATTGCTATTAAAGACTTCTTTCCACTTGCCTTTGCCATGTACAAATATTTCCCAATCATGCCGTACAACTGGGGTGACATTCAAGATGATAAGTAAATTATCCTTGGCTTTTTTGCCCTTGCGCATATAAACCAATACAGATTCTGAACGGTGATGTAGATCTACCCATTCAAACCCCCCGGGCTCAAATTGGTGTTCATATAATGCTGGTTCATTTCTATAGAGCGCATTGAGTTGTTGCACACAGTATTTGAGTCCTCCATGACTTACATGCTCCAATAATTCCCATTGCAATTCCGATTTATAATTCCACTCATTGGTGGCTCCAAATTCATTACCCATAAAGAGTAGTTTGGATCCCGGATGGGTGAACATATAGGTATATAGCATTCTTAGGTTGGCAAATTTCTGCCACTCATCCCCAGGCATTTTATACAACATGGGGCTTTTACCATGTACCACTTCATCGTGTGAGAGTGGGAGCATGAAATTCTCGTCATAGAAATACATCATGCTAAAAGAAAACTTGTCTTGCTGAAACTGACGAAAAATGGGATCCAGGTTAAAATAATCTAAGGTATCGTGCATCCAACCCATCATCCATTTCATACCAAAACCCAATCCTCCTTCAAAAGTTGGCTTGCTAATTTTTGGCCAGTCTGTAGCTTCCTCTGCAATGGTTTGTATGTCTGGGAAATCGCGGTAAAGCGTTTCATTTAAATCAGTTATAAAAGCAATGGCTTCTATATTTCCGTTGCCACCGTATTCATTGGGTTCCCATTGTCCCGCATTCCGGCTATAATCTAGGCGTAGCATGGAACTCACCGCGTCTACCCTAATGCCATCGGTATGGAATTTATCGCACCAAAATCTAGCACTACTAATTAAAAAGGATTTGACTTCTCCCCTTTTGTAATTAAAGATATAGGAGTTCCAGTCAGGATGAAAGCCTTTGCGCATATCGGCATACTCGTAGGTATGGGTTCCATCAAACATAAAAAGTCCGTGTGCGTCATATGGAAAATGCGAAGGCACCCAATCTAAGATGACGCCAATCCCTGCTTGGTGAAAAGCGTCAACCATGGCGGCATAATCTTGTGGGGTACCAAATCTAGAAGTGGGCGCAAAATATCCGGTTCCTTGATATCCCCAAGATCCATCAAAAGGATGCTCCATTACGGGCATCAATTCCACGTGTGTGAACCCCATTTCTTTTACATAGGGCACTAGCCTTTCTGTAATTTGCGCATAGGTATTATAGGTTTCCTCGTCGTGTTTATTGGGGCGCATCCAACTGGCCAAATGCACTTCATAAACGGAATAAGGTGCATTGAGTGCATTGTGTTTTTTCCTAGTTTTCATCCAGTCAGCATCCTTCCATTCATAATCTGTTTGCCAAGTAATGGAAGCAGTATTGGGTCTTTTCTCCCAAAAATTAGCATAGGGATCTCCCTTATCTAATCTAATGCCTTTAAAACCGTGGATATGGTATTTATAGGCTTCCCCCTGTCCTAGGTGCGGAATAAATCCTTCCCAAATACCTGAGGAATCTAGTCTTACTTTTAAAGGATGGGTTTCTTTATTCCAACTATTAAAATCTCCGCTAACCGCAACAAAACTGGCATTGGGTGCCCAAACAGCAAAATAAGTGCCTGGTGTCTCATTCACGCTTATTTGCTTGTTGCCAAACAATTCATACAACCTATAATGGGTACCATTTTGAAAATTGCGAATATCTTTCTCGGTGAACAAAGAATAGTTCCAAACAGGTTGGTTGGTATCTACAAAATGTAATTCTTCATATTTTTTCATAGGCGCTGTTCCAACTTTTTTTGATTTGCTCTCTCTTTTCTTGGTTGAAGCTACATCCTCTTTTTTGATATTGGTACTAGTCTTTGAATTTCTAGATGGCATAAATCAATGATTATCAAATAAGAAAATTCTTTAACACAAGTTTACAACTAAACATTTAGTTAATATATCACAATTTATGGATTTTGCAGCCAATTGCATCCAATACCTTAATAACTGCCCCAATGAGTAAAAACCTATGTTTATTCTTATGCCTTTTTTTTGTCTTTAGTAAAATACAGGCACAAAGTTCCAGTATCAAAGGAACCGTTACGGATACCTTAAACAAACAAAATCTTTCTAATGCAGTGGTCTCTATTTTAAGACCAAAGGATTCTGTTTTGGTTAAATTTGTGCGTACAGATAGCAAGGGAAGTTTTGACTTGAAGCAGGTTCCTGCTGGTAAATACCTGATGATGGTTTCCTACCCCAATTATGCAGAATATGTTGACCAGATTATTCTAGAAGGCGGTGCCGATAAAACCCTTGGGATGATTCCACTGATTACTAGGGCTACCCTATTGCAAGAAGTAATTGTGAAACAACGCATTTCTGCCATTCGGGTAAAAGGAGATACAACAGAATACCGTGCGGATAGTTTTCATGTTGGCCCCAATGCTGACGTACAAGCTGTCTCTTATACACATCTCCGAGCCCACGAGACCGGAGCCTATCGCG
>CAMFKK010000026.1 GCA_945957225.1 uncultured Sphingobacteriia bacterium
GCATTGTACTGCTCTACAAAAGCTACAGCTATTTCAGGAATATCGCCTTCCCTACCTTTTCTAACCAATAACTGGTTAAAAGCAGCAGTTACTTCGCTCACTTTTCCATGAGTAATGGCATTGATAATGGCATTCTTCTGGTCATTGCGAACAATGGGACTACGCATCAAATTCACAAATTCCCTGCTTTGCTTGCACAGTTCTTGCAGGTATTTCATATCAGCATATACCGCTTCTAATTGACCCTTTTCTATTGAGAGGTCAATCAAACTTTTTGCGTATCTGCCTGCTAAACGTGGATTGGGCATTTTAATTCTTTTAGTTCATGTTCACTACTTCTGCAAGACCCTTGATATAGGCTTCTTGCTCAGCTTTGTTAGCCAATTCTCTGCGCAACACTTTCTCAGCCACTTCAATCACCAATGAACCAACTTGGTTTTTCACATCAGTTAATGCAGCGTTCTTTTGTTGTGAAATAGCAGATTGTGCATCAGCAACAATTCTATCATATTCAGCGCGTGCTTTTTCTTTGGCATCAGAAACCATTTTGTTGGCAGTTTCTTTAGCTTCTTTAATCAAGACAGCGCGTTCCTCACGAGCTTGAGCCAATAAAGCTTCGTTCTCATTTTTCAGAGCCGCCATTTCAGACTTGATTTTATCAGCTGACGCGATGGCTTCTGCAATACCAGTTTCCCTTTCTTTTAGTGTTTCCAGAATGGGCTTCCAGGCAAATTTCTTCAGGATAAAAAATACCAGCAAAAACGCAACCAGCGTCCAAACCAATAATCCTAAACCGGGTGATAACAATTCCATAAATACTATTTAGTAGGTCAAGATTCTTTTAAAAGAAAAAGAATCACTGCACTCATTGCCCTTTGCTTTGAATGCAGTGATAAGTTTGTGCAACTAGGCTTTCAATACAGCCAAGATACCAGCGATAACCGCGAACAGGGCAACACCCTCTACGAACGCAGCTGTCAGGATCATGTTAGCACGGATGTCGTTAGACGCTTCTGGTTGACGAGCGATGCTTTCAACAGCACCTTTACCAATTTGACCGATACCGATACCAGCACCGATTGCAGCTAAACCTGCACCAATAGCACCACCTAAATGGCTTAAACTAACATCCAACAAATTCAAAATTGCAGACATACTGTTTGTTTTTGTTTGTGAAAAAAAAGATTAATGGTGTGCATCATCATGGGCTCCTTCTCTGGACTGACCAATAAACACGGCGGTCAGGTTGGTAAAGATGAAAGCTTGTATAAAGGCAACCAATATTTCAATCAAGTAAATAAATACGGTAAATGCAACAGACACGGGAGAGAAACCCCATCCTGCTACTTGGCTCATGGCACCAAAGATGAAGATCAACATCACAAAACAAGTGATGATAATGTGACCCGCTACCATGTTGGCAAACAAACGGACAATCAAGGCAAATGGCTTGGTGAAAATTCCAATGAATTCTACAGGCACCAAGATAAACTTCACCAAGAAAGGAACCGGTGGGTTAAAAATATGACCCCAGAAATGTTTGTTGGTGCTAAATACAATCACAAAGAAACTGATCACACCCAACACAACAGTGAACGCAATATTACCAGTTACATTGGCTGTACCTGGAATCAAACCAACAATATTGTTGATCAAGATAAAAAAGAATACGGTTAACAAATAAGGCATGTATTTGCCATAAGCATGACCCAGATTGGGTTTGGCAACCTCGTCTCTTACAAATGTAATCACGGGTTCAACTGCATTTTGAAAACCAGATGGAGCAGTTTTAGCGCCGCCCTTCTTGTATTTATTGGCAACATTAATCATCAGCACAACTAGTAAAGTCAATGCCAAAAACATTTGCACTACGTTACGGGTTAAACTGAAATCATATAAGGTAACGGCTTCGTCTACTTTTCCTTCTGCGTCAACAGCCACAATCTTGCCTTCTTCAGACTTATATCCATTATATGCTTCGTGACCATGGTGAAAATTACCATAAGAGAATGCAGCTAATCCGCGCTCTTTAGAATAAACAATCACGGGTAAAGGAATAGATACTTCAGTTTCACCCAAAGTGAAAAAATGGAACTCGTGGGCATCCAAGATATGCTCCATGATCAGTTCGGCTGGGTCAAATTCCCCTTCCTTTTTTTCTTTTCCGGCTTCTTCCTTGCCATGACCCGCTGTTTCAGGTGCATTTTCTGCATAGACTGCAGTGGCAAACAGCATAGAAACAAGGCTGAATATGAGTACTAATAATGATTTAAAGCTTCTAGACGCCATGACTCTCTCCAAATTTGCGGCAAAGATAGGGGTAAGGCGGCTAAAAATGTCAGCAAAACAGCAGAAAATATTATGCTTTTGCGTCTCAGGCCAGAATCCCCTTTTTCTTGTCAAACTGCATCTCATGGAGCTTGGCATAATGACCTCCCATGGCCAACAATTCCTCGTGGTTGCCCATTTCAATGATTTGCCCCTTGTCCAGAACAATAATTTTACTGGCTTTTCTAATGGTAGACAACCTATGCGCAATCACAATGCTGGTTCGGCCAGAAATGAGGGTATCAATGGCTTTTTCAATCATTTGCTCGCTTTCGGTATCAATGGAAGAAGTGGCTTCATCCAATATCAGGATGGCGGGTTGGTATAATAAAGCCCGAATAAAAGACAATAACTGACGCTGACCCAGACTAAGGGTGCTACCCCTTTCCATAACATGATAATCATATCCCCCGGGTAAACGCAGGATAAAATCGTGTACTCCAATCATTTTAGCGGCTTCTTCTACCTGCTCTCGGCTAATGGCAGGGTTTCTCAAAGTAATATTATCCAAGACAGACCCACTAAACAGAAATACGTCTTGTAAGACCACCCCAATATGCTGGCGCAGGTTGTCCATATCATAGTCCTCAATCCGGATCCCGTCTATTTCAATGCTTCCTTTCTGAATTTGGTACAACCTATTTAATAAAGAGATGATACTGGTTTTACCACTACCCGTATGCCCCACCAAGGCCACGGTCTCTCCTGCTTTTATGGAAAAGCTAATGTCTTTGAGTACATAATTGGGTTCGTTATAGGCAAAACTCACTTGTTTAAAATCTATTGCCCCTTCCATCTGGGCTTTTTTCACCGCATCGGGAGCAGATGCAGGGGTAAAATCTGGATTGTCCAATACTTTGAATACCCTTTCCGCGGCAATCATGCCCATTTGAAGCACATTAAACTTATCGGCTATCACCCTTAGGGGTCTAAAAATCTGGTTCAAATACAAGATAAATGCCACCAATAATCCCGCATCTAGGGCCTGACCAGCTATCCACCAAACCAAGAGACCCATGCTCACGGCCAAGACCACTTCTACAATGGGAAAGAATACAGAATAGGCAAAAATGGCGTTGATATTGGCGTTGCGGTGTTCGGTATTGATTTTTTTGAACTTCTGAAACTCCCTTTCTTCCGATGCAAAAGCCTGCACCACCTGCATACCCGTAATATGTTCCTGCACAAATGCATTTAAAGCAGCCACGGCATTTCTGACCCTGATAAAGCTCTTATTCACAGACTCTTTAAAATAATAAGTAGCCACAATCATGAGCGGAAATGGAATCAAACTAATCAAGGTCAAACGCCAGTCCATCCAAAACATGGTGGCTAGGGTAATAATAATGGTGAGTAGATCCGCAATGATGGGAATGAGTCCATCGGAAAAAATATCATTAATGCTTTCAATATCGTTGATGGTTCTGGTAGTGAGTGTGCCAATGGGCGTCTTATCAAATTGACTGAGGTTCAGCCCCACTACTTTTTCATAGACTGTGACACGCAGGTCTTTCACTACCATCTGCCCCATCCAAGCTGTGACAAAACTGAACAGGAATCTTACTGCGGACTCCAGCAACAGAAAAAAGACCTGAAACAAAGTAACTGCAATAATAAAACGGCTAACATCACTTAGGTCTCTACCAAACAATACCCATTTTACCCAGGCAGGCAAGTGCAATGCTTTACCAGTGGCACTATCAATGGTTAATTGAATCAGGTAGGGCCTAACCGGCGCAAAAAAAGCCATTACAATGGCCAGTAGGATGCTCCCATAGAAAAATCCCGAATAGGGTTTTACAAAACGGAAAATCCGTTTGAAAAGGGAAAAATCAAATACTTTCTTCTTTGGGCTTTCTTGCATGTGAACCACAAATGTAACAACATTGTTTATATTCGTAGAGTGATGGAGCAAGCAATGGACAATCAAGGGGTAGAAGCGGCAGTTCCCAAATATAATTTGAACGCGGAACAGGAGAAGAATGAAATTCTCCGGCATTATCGTGCCTTATTGCGCAGTTTGAGACCCAAACTAAAAAGGGGTGACAAAGAACTGGTGCGTACGGCTTTTGAAATGGCGGCAGAAGCGCATAAATCCATGCGCAGAAAAAGTGGAGAGCCCTATATCTTACACCCCCTGGCAGTGGCCATGATTTGCGTGGAAGAAATTGGCCTTGGTGTGCGCAGTACCATTTGCGCGCTCTTACACGATACCGTAGAAGACACAGATATTACATTGGAAGATCTTGAACATGAATTTGGTTCTGAGATTGCCAAGATTGTAGACGGACTTACCAAGATCTCCAATGTCATTGATACCAATACCAGTCAACAGGCGGAGAACTTCAAGAAAATTTTATTGACCCTGACAGATGACCCCCGCGTGATTCTGATTAAGTTAGCAGACCGCTTACACAATATGCGTACCCTAGACAGCATGAAGCGGGAGAAACAACTCAAGATTGCTTCCGAAACTGTTTGGGTATATGCGCCGTTGGCACATCGTATGGGATTGTATAGCATTAAGACAGAAATGGAAGACCTGTCTATGAAATACATGGAGCCAGAAGCTTATAGAGATATTGCTAAAAAGTTATCTGAAACCAAACGTGAAAGAAGCCGATATATCAATGAATTTATTCGGCCTTTAAAAGAAAAATTAGAAGCAGGTAGTTTTAATTTTGAGATCTATGGAAGACCCAAAAGCATTCATAGTATTTGGAATAAGATCAAGAAAAAATCCGTGAGTTTTGAAGAAGTCTATGACCTCTTTGCTATTCGCGTAATTTTAAATTCTACCCCAGAAAAAGAGAAAGAAGATTGCTGGAAAGTTTACTCTTTAATTACAGACGAATACAACCCTTCTCCAGAACGCTTGCGCGATTGGTTGAGTAACCCCAAAAGCAATGGATACGAGGCTTTGCACACAACCGTAATGGGGCCACAGGGTAAATGGGTAGAAGTGCAGATTAGGACCAAGCGGATGAATGAAATTGCAGAAAAGGGATTGGCCGCGCATTACAAATACAAAGAAGGTGGTGGAGATGAAGACCGCTTTGATAAATGGTTTGGTCAGATCAGAGAAGTGTTGAGTACACCTGATACAGACACGGTAGATTTTCTACAAGATTTTAAGACCTCTTTTTTAGCAGAAGAGATTTATGTGTATACGCCTAAAGGCGATGTAAAAATGCTACCCGTAGGTAGTACCGCATTGGATTTTGCCTTCTCCATTCACTCAGCCATTGGTACCAAATGTATTGGCGCTAAAGTGCACCACAAATTGGTGCCCATCAGTCATAAATTACGCAGTGGAGACCAGATAGAAATCATTACCAGTGGTAAACAAAAACCATCGGAAGACTGGTTGGGTATTGTGGTTACAGCAAAAGCCAAGAGCAAGATCAAAGACGCTTTAAGAGAAGAGAAGCGCAAGATTGCAGACGATGGCAAATACACCCTGCAACGCAAGTTAGAAGGCATGGGTGCGGCGTATAACCAACACAATATTGACGAGTTGGTGCATTTTTACAAAGTACCTTCTTCATTAGATCTGCTCTATAAAATTGCCACCAAGTCTATTGATTTAAAAGAGTTAAAAGACTTTCATTTATTGGGAGACAAACTGGAACATCCCAGACCCAAGCCCGTGGTACAGGAAATTCATACGGATCACCAACAACACAAGAACTACAATAAAAAGGATTCGGAGCTCATCATTTTTGGAGAGAGCAGTGACCGAATTGTGTATACGCTGGCCAAGTGTTGCAACCCTATTCCTGGCGATGACGTATTTGGTTTTGTAAGTACAGGAAAAGGTCTCATCATTCATAGAACCAATTGCCCCAATGCCACTCAGCTCATGGCCAATTATGGACACCGTGTAGTCAAAACCAAGTGGGCCAAGAATAAGGAGATTTCTTTCCTAACCGGATTGAAAATCATTGGCATAGATGACGTGGGGATTATCAATAAGATTACCAATGTGATCAGCGGAGACATGCGGGTGAATATTGCCGCACTAACCATTGAATCATCCGAAGGTATTTTCAAAGGGACAATTAAAGTATTTGTGCACGACAAGGAGGAATTGGAAGAATTGGTGGCCAGATTAAGCGTCTTACAGGGAATACAAACAGTTGATCGTTTTGACACCGAATCCCTTACCTAGCAAGGGTTTGAGGAATTCCCCCCAAAAACTGAATAATAAATTCAAATCATTTCATTTTTACTGATGGTCAAGGCTTATTTTTGCCCCTGATTCAAAACAAAACATATGGTTGACGTTATTTTAGGTTTGCAATGGGGTGATGAAGGCAAGGGTAAAATTGTGGACTATTTTGCCCCTAGGTATGATATAGTTGCTAGGTTCCAAGGCGGACCCAATGCAGGGCATACCTTGTATGTAGACGGTAAGAAACAGGTATTGCACCAGATTCCATCCGGAATTTTTCACCAAGACAAAGTAAATATCATTGGAAACGGTGTGGTTTTGGATCCCGTAACCCTAAAAAGAGAATGTGACGCTGTTGCTGCTTTTGGCATTGACGTAAAAAAGAACCTATTTATTTCTGAGCGCACCAATATTATTGTTCCAACCCACCGTGCACTAGACAAAGCATCTGAAATGTCTAAGGGAGAAAGCAAGATTGGTTCTACCCTCAAAGGCATTGGACCAGCTTATATGGACAAGACCGGAAGAAATGCTTTACGCGTGGGCGATTTATTAGACAAAAGTTTTACTACCCAGTATATTAAACTACGCCTGAAGCACCAGAAATTATTGGATAATTTCCATTTTATTGAAGACATTTCTGCATGGGAAGAAGAATTCTTTGAAGCATTGGAATTCTTGAAAACCTTGAACGTGATCAACTGCGAATATTTTGTCAACGACCAGATTTCTAAAGGAAAGAAAGTATTGGCAGAGGGCGCACAAGGATCCATGTTAGACATTGATTTTGGAACCTTCCCATTTGTTACATCTTCAAATACCATTTCTGCAGGTGTTTGTACCGGTTTAGGTATTTCACCCAAACAGATTGGAGAAGTCATGGGTGTTACCAAAGCTTATTGCACGCGCGTAGGTGGTGGACCATTCCCAACAGAATTATTTGATGCAACAGGAGAAGAACTGCGCAGAATTGGAAGTGAGTTTGGTGCTACTACAGGACGTCCACGCAGGTGCGGATGGATGGACTTGGTTGCCCTACACTATACTTGCATGATCAACGGTGTTACCCAAGTGGTGATGACCAAGGCCGATGTTTTGGATGCATTTGACGAACTATCAATGTGTACTTCTTATGAAGTGAACGGGGTTCCAAGCAAACAGGTTCCTTTCCAAATGGCCAAAGCCAATATTGTTCCTATCTTGGAGCAATTCAAGGGTTGGAGTACAGATACTACACAAATTAAAAATGCGGCTGATTTACCTGCTACTATGCACGAATACATTAAATTCATCAATGAATATGTAGGCGTTCCTGTGAAGCATGTATCTAATGGTCCTGGACGTGATCAGATAGTGCATTTGTAAAAATTTTCCCATTTCAGAAAAAAATGGAAAATATTTTTGGTGAATACAATTTTGAAATGAAATTTTACGCAATAATCTTATTAGAATATGGCAGCGAAATCTGATAAGGATAGCAAATCCTCTTCACCTAAAAAGACCCCCGCCAAGAGCGATGCGGCAAAACCTTCTCCAAAAAGCAAAAAGCAATTGGAGGATGATGACGATGATTTAGACGATGATGATGAACTGGATACTCCGGTAAAGAAATCAGCGGCAAAATCAAGTGCAAAAAAGTCTAAGTCTGATGACGATGACGATGAAGAAGTTGATGACGTAGAAGACGATTGGGAAAAATCTGAAGATGATGATGATTGGGATCCTGACTTTGACGAATTTGATATTCCAAAAAGCAAGGGTGCTAAAAAATCACCAGCAGCAGGCAAGAAAAAAGCCGATGATGAGGATGATTTCAAATTGGACGAAGACTTCAAAGAATTTGACTTATTCAATGATAAGGACAGTGGGTTTGATGATGATGATGACGATGATTTTTAATCACGCATATGCTGCCTAAATACAGCAGCCAACATACCATCCCTGAACCTGAAAAATTCAAAATACAAATGTTGATCTGGGCCAACCAGTTCAACATTTGTGCTTTATTGGATAATCACCAATACCATTCTCCCCATCAAAATATTGATTGCGTTCTGGCAGTAGGCGCCACTGATGCATGTTTGCCCAGCACCAATCACTTGCAGGAACTGAGTCAATGGTTAAAAGGAAAAACACAACGCGTTTTTGGGCATCTTTCTTATGATTTAAAAGAAAGCATTACTGGTATAGGATCTACTCATGAAAATAAACTAGGTTTTCCTGATCTCTATTTTTTTGAACCGGCAACGGTGTTGGAACTCAAGGGCCATTTGCTGCAGATCCATTCTCATACAAGCAATACCCAAGAACTGTTTCAAGTTATTAGTATTCTTGACCCTAACATCGCGCCAGCCACAAAGCCGGATAAGCAGGTTCAGATGCAAGCCAGGATGAGCAAGGAGCAATACCTAAACAAGATTCGCAGCATTCAAGAGCATATTCTAAAAGGGGATTGTTATGAACTCAATTTTTGTCAGGAGTTTTTTGCAGAGCAGGTTAGCATTGACCCAATAGCTATTTACTTACAGCTCAATCAAGTATCGCCCAACCCCTTTGCCTGTTTTTATAAATACCATTCCTCCTACCTACTCTGTGCTAGTCCAGAAAGGTATTTGCAGCAAAAAAACAATCGCCTTATTTCTCAACCCATCAAGGGTACCCTGAAAAGAGACTTGGAAAATCCAACGCATGATTTGGAATTAGAAAATCAATTGCGTCATAGTGTGAAAGACCAAACTGAGAACGTTATGGTAGTAGACCTTGTGCGCAATGACCTAAGCCGGGTTTGCAAACCAGGAAGTGTACAAGTGGAGGAACTATTTGGTATTTATCGCTTTCCACAAGTACACCAAATGGTCTCTACCATTGTAGGTGAACCCGCAGTGGGTATGGATCTTTGTGCCATTTTAAATGCTAGTTTTCCTATGGGCAGTATGACGGGTGCGCCCAAATTCAAAGTCATGCAATTGATTGAACAGTACGAAGAAAGTAGCAGAGGTTTGTATTCCGGAGCTGTGGGTTATATTGAACCCAATGGGGATTTTGATTTTAACGTAGTCATCAGAAGTATTCTCTACAACAAAGCCAATCAATACCTGAGTTATCAAGTGGGAGGTGGCATTACTTTTTATAGCGATGCTGAAAAAGAATACGAAGAATGTTTGGCCAAAGCTGCTGCTATTATGCAGGTCCTGGGTTAGCCATTGGGTGTGGCCGAACCTTCTATCAACAACCTAAAAGATTCCATCAACAATTGTTGTTTTCTGGCTTCAAAAATGGCTATTTTATCCTTGGGTATGCGCATGCTGTATTTTCTACCCTCGGCCAAAGCCTTGTCAAATCCGGGGTTCAGCCTATTGAACTGACCAATATCCATGACCAAACCATTGGCCACTACCATGGAATGATACCTACCACTTAGTTCTACCAATGAAGTATTGGCCTGCTCGGCTTCATTCAAAGGAACTTGGTTATTGTTTTTGACCATAGAAGCTTTTACCTGTGTGGTTTCTTCCGCCGTTAAAGTGGTCCAACCACCACCACCTTCCATGGCATAATGGGTACCAATGAATTTTTTTACGTGGTTACGTGTCTCTTCTGGTAAGTAATATTGTAGGTCCCAAAAGTCACGACTATTTGCTTTTCTAATGCACTGACGCACCCTTCCAGCACCCCCATTATAGGCGGCCACCACCAAGAGCCAGTCTCCAAATTCTGCATACAATTCTTTCATCAACTTGGCCGCCACATGGGTACTTTTATAAAAATCCATGCGCTCGTCACCCATACCTCCCACGCGCAGACCAAAACGTCTGGCTTCATAGTCCATGATCTGCCAGGGACCAACAGCACCAGCCCAAGAAACCAATCCTGCTTGTAAATGACTTTCAATCACACTCAGGTATTTCATTTCTTTGGGAATCCCATAAGTGGTTAATACATTGTCATAGAGGTCAAAATAAGGCTTACCCCAACCCTTCATGCGTTGCAATTCCTTACCCTGTTTGCGAATATATTCTTGTACAAATGAGACTGCTCTTGGATTGAGCTGGACTATATATGGCTTGCTGGCATTGAACTGATTGGTCTTGAATAAAGACTTAAACCCATATTTGTCTTGGGTACTATCCGTGCTTTGCTGATCCTTAAAACGGAGGTCTGTTCTAAATGAAAGTGTACCAATGGATCCCGCCAAACAGGCAAACCCTACCAGCCAAGCGCGGGAAAGGGAAAGTCGGTTTTGAAAAGAAATGCCATACCATTTCATGAATGGGTCACTTTTAATGAACCGCAAATTTAAACTTTAATTACTTAACGCTTTGTGAAGGCTTGGCTGCCATCAATTGGGCGGAGAATTGCAGTAAATCGCTTTCCTGAAAATGGCTGCTCATGAGCTGCAAACCAAAGGGCATGCCATTGGAATGCTGGAAAAGAGGTATGGAAATGGCTGGAATCCCCACCAAATTGGCAAAAACCGTATAAATATCAGCCAAGAACATGGCTACCTGGTCATCAGACTTTTCACCCAATTTGAATGCAGGAGCCGGCACCGTGGGAGAGATTAACAGGTCATAACCCGCAAAAACCTCATTGGCCTTGTTCCATAATATGCGTCTCACCTGCTGGGCCTTGGTAAAATAAGCGTCAAAATAGCCCGAACTGAGTACAAATGTGCCCAATAGGATCCTTCTTTGCACTTCTTTTCCAAAACCCTCGGTTCTAGATGCTTTGTATAATTGGTTCAGGTCTACATTGCGGATGCTGGTTCTATGACCATAACGTACGCCGTCAAACCTAGACAGATTGCTTGAAGCTTCTGCCGTAGTTAATACATAATAAGTGGGTACTACTTGGTCAAGTAGGTTGAATTCAATGGGATCTACCTGCACACCCTGACTATGCAGTTGTTCAATCAATCCCTGAACAGCTGCTCTGATTTCGGGATCCAGACCCGGGTGTTCCAAAGCCTGTTTGAAATAAGCAATTTTATAGGTTTTGGCAGGACCCAGATTTGAAAAAGCAGGCACCTCTTGTTGAGAAACCGTGCTATCAAAATTGTCCTTACCAGCAATCACTTCCAATACTAGGGCTGCGTCTTCCACTGTTTGAGCAAAAATGCCAATCTGGTCAAAAGAGGATGCATAGGCAATTAGCCCATAGCGTGAAATGCGGCCATAGCTGGGTTTCAGACCCACTACCCCACAAAAATCAGCGGGCTGTCTAACGGATCCACCGGTATCAGAACCCAGACTCACCATGGATAAACCAGCTTGCACACTTACAGCAGAGCCCCCCGATGAACCACCTGGTACACGGGTTTCATCCAAGGCATTTTTCACAGGACCAAAAGCAGAGTTTTCGCTGGAGCTACCCATGGCAAACTCATCACAGTTCTGGCGACCAATGATAATGGCTTCCTGCTCCAACAGTTTTTCAACTGCGGTGGCGTTATAGACACTGGTAAAATTTTCTAAGATTTTGGAACCGGCACTAACGGCGTGTCCCTTGTAACAAATCACGTCTTTGATACCCACTACCACACCATGCAATTTGCCCATGGTAGCGCCGTTGGCGCGATGGGCATCTAGTTCGGCGGCTTTTGCCAAAGCTTCTTGGGCAAAAACTTCCAGATAGGCATTCAGACCTGGTCTGGCGGCAATAGCATCTACATAAAAACGAACGGCCTCCACACAGGTGGTTTGGCCGTTCTGTAATGCATTGTGATAGTCTTTGATGGAGCTATACCTAAACAAAGGCTAAAGAGATTTAATGGTAGCAATTAAGGTTGAGTGGTAGGAGTACTATCCTTTTCCTTCATACCTTCTTCTAATTCTTTTTTCACGTTGTTCTTAGCGTCGTTAAACTCACGAATACCTTTTCCAAGGCCTCTCATGAATTCGGGGATCTTACGACCACCAAACAATACCAACACCACCACAGCGATGAGCAAAATTTCTTGAAATCCTAAATTTCCCATAAAAATTGATTTGAGGTGGTCAAAGTTAAGGCAAAAGAAATGCTGAGCAATTAAATCTACCTAAGCTTGACAAGTTTTAACGAAAAAGCGGAAGTTCAGCATAGCTAACCTTCCGCTTTTCTTATTTTCAACCAGAAAATTAGAAACGTTTTTCTTTAATACGAGCAGATTTACCGCTGCGCTCACGTAGGTAATACAACCTTGCACGGCGTACTTTACCAGTTTTGTTCAATAAGATGCTGTCAATGTTTGGAGACAGAATCGGGAAAAGACGCTCAACGCCTACTCCATCAGAAATCTTACGTACAGTGAAAGAAGCTGTGGCACCATTGCCTTGCAACTTAATCACATCGCCACGGAAGCTCTGGATACGCTCTTTACCACCCTCTACAATCTTATAGTTAACAGTGATATTATCACCTGCTTTAAACTTAGGGTATTCTTTCTTAACGGTCAATTGTTCGTGTACAAACTGAACTGCTGCGTTCATAACTTTAATTTTTAACGGACGGCAAAGGTAGGGGATAAAAGATAAAATTTACACTAAAACTAGAATATTTTTTATCTGGCTACGTTTACAGCTCTTTTTTCTCTAATAACGGTTACTTTAATCTGACCTGGATAAGTCATTTCTGTCTGAATTTTCTGGGCTATTTCAAAGCTGAGCTTGTCGCTATCGCCATCTGTAACTTTCTCAGCCTCAACAATTACCCTCAATTCCCTACCAGCTTGAATAGCATAGGCTTTTTCTACGCCCTGATAGGCCATAGCCAGGTTTTCCAAGTCCTTGATCCTTTGTAAATATTGTTGCATGATCTCCCTTCTGGCTCCGGGTCTTGCACCACTAATGGCGTCACAGGCCTGGATAATAGGAGAAATCACATACTGCATTTCCATTTCATCGTGGTGAGCGCCTATGGCGTTAACTATAGATGGATGTTC
>CAMFKK010000027.1 GCA_945957225.1 uncultured Sphingobacteriia bacterium
TGGCCGGATGTCAGAAAGAATTGAGTGTAGAAAATAATATGGGAGGTGCCAAAGCAGAGGGAACTTTGCTGGATTCATCGGGCAATTGTCAGTCTGCCATTATTCGTGGTTCTTTTGTCATGGACAGCACCATGACCGATAGCAATTATGCCCTGATCAATGTGAATTTTACTGGAATAGGTAAATATGTGATTAGCACAGATACCGTAAATGGGGTTTGGTTTATTGATTCCGGCTATATACAAGTAGCGGGTTCAAAAACCATCAAACTAAAAGCTTACGGAACACCCATTCTTCCCATTGCCAGTAATTTCTTGGTTCAATTCAATGGACAGTTTTGCAGCATCTCCATCAATACAGTTGCAGAATTGGATTATCTGCCCACCAATGTTGGCTCTACCTGGACCTATCAATATTTACCAAGTTTAATGGGTAATGCTGGCCCCTTGGATAGTTTTAATGTTACAACCTTGGCACAGTATATACCCTACAATAACAAGAATTATTATCAGTACGCCACCAACCTAAAAGACACTTTTTATTTTGCCAAAGACGCTAGTGGAACCTACTATGAATTTGGCACGGTAGACTTTGACTATACCAGCATCTTTGATGATATTGGTGGATTTATAGAATACCCTTATCTCAAAGAAAAATCTCCTGTTGGCACTACTTGGGAAAGTGGTGAAATGGATGTCTTATTTGGCAGTTTTATTGGCACCATTGCAAAACCTGGTGTAGCCAAAACCGTCTTTACCATTGCTGGAGTTAATCAAACCATGACTATTGCAGGCAAGACACTGTCCAATGTGATTACGGTAAATAGAGAGATTTATTTTAAAGAGACCGGAGGTATTGGATTTTCTAAGGTCTTAACAGGTACAGCTTCTTATGCCAAAGGGATTGGTTTAGTGGACCAGAATATTGTGCTTTCCGCTACCGACTCTCAAAGTGTTACAGCCAGCTACTGGAAAATCAATTAATTAATCTGGGTATTATCATCTACGATTGACCTGGTTTCTACCGTAGGTTGATCAGCTATTTCTGGCTTATGAAAGAACTTATTTTGAAAAGCCAGAATAATCATGACACCAGAAGAAATGGCTGCGTCTGCAATATTGAATACTGGACGGAAAAACTCAAATTCCTCCCCACCCCAAAAAGGTACCCAGCTAGGAAAATGGGCATTGCGTACAATGGGAAAATAGAGCATGTCTACCACTTTGCCGTGTAAGAAACTAGCATAGCCACCACCTGGAGGCAAGAACCTAGCCACATTTTGGTTAAAAGGATTGCTCTGTTCAAAGATCATTCCATAAAACATACTATCAATCAGGTTACCCAATGCACCGGCATAGATCATAGCAGCACAAATAATAAATCCTTTGTGGTACTGTTTTCTTATAAAATCGCGCAGCAAAAAAGTTCCCCAGATCACCGCCACCAAACGGAAAAGGGTAAGGGCAATTTTTCCAAATCCACCCCCAAATTTCCAACCCCAGGCCATACCCTCATTTTCAACAAAATGCAGTTTAAACCACTCACCCATTATCAAATGTTCTTCTCCTTGAAAATAGTTGAGTTTGATATAGAATTTGAGTGCCTGATCGGCAAAAATGATTCCGAGAATAATCAATATGATCTGTCTTGCTTTCAATTCGGTGATTTTTGGTGGGCAAAGATAAGGTTTGAGCTTTACTCTTCAAGATATACCCGCTTCACGCGTTGTGAGATGCCTGTTAAAATTTCATAAGGAATGGTTCCTGCCCATTGGGCCAAGGTTTGCACTGGCAAATGGGGGCCAAAGATTTCTACCTGGTCTCCTTCCTGAACACCCGCAATACCTGTAACATCTATCATGGTCATATCCATACAAACATTACCTACCACGGGAGCCAATTGCCCTTTCACCCAAACACTTGCTTTTCCATTACCCAGTTCTCGCCCAAACCCATCGGCGTAGCCAATTCTAATGGTAGCTATTTGGCTTTCTTTTTCCATAAAAGCATTTCTTCCATAACCCACAGACTGACCCTTGGTAACGGTTCTAATTTGAGCAATGGTAGACTTGAGGGTGGAGACGGGTTGCAAAGCCAGTGCCTGTTCATTGACGGGATCAACGCCATACAACCCAATACCTAATCTCACCATCTGGTATTGTAGTTGAGGATAGCGGAAAATAGCGGCTGTATTGGAAATATGTTTTAAAAAGGGATAAGCCAATATGGTTGCTACATTCCCTGCGGCTTGTTCAAAAAGACTAGCTTGTTCCAAAGTAAATGCATCCAAAACCGCTTGTTCACTGCCAGCTAAATGACTAAATACCGATTTTACCTGCATGGTATTTCCAGCTTGCAAGGCCAGCGCAATAGCTGTTGCTTCTGACACTTCAAATCCCAAACGGTTCATGCCCGTATTAAATTTGAGGTGTACCGGAAAACGGTTCAATCCCTGTTTTAATAAGTACTCGTGAAATGCTTGATAAATACCAAAGGAAAATAATTCTGGTTCCAAATGTGCATTCACCAGCGCGTCAAAACTGGTCTCGTCAGGACTCATGACCATGATAGGTAATCTAATACCTGCCTGTCTAAGTGCCACTCCTTCATCTGCATAGGCTACGGCCAAATAATTCACTTGGTGAAATTCTAATAACCTAGCCACTTCTACTGACCCGCTTCCATAGCTAAATGCTTTGACCATGGCCATGACCTTGGTACCTGGTTGCAATTTGGTCTGATAGGCTTTGAGATTATGCAACATGGCATTCAGGTTAATCTCCATCAAAGTTTGGTGCTGTTGTTGTTCCAACCATTTGCTAATTTGCTCAAAGGCAAAAACCCTAGCGCCTTTTAGCAAAATATATTCACTTTGAAACTGGTGTACATTGGACTGTTCTAAAAAATCTGAAGTGCTATTATAAAAACTAGTTGTAGGAATCCGGTTTTCAAAACAGGATGCTGCAGCACTTATTTGTGTACCAATACCTATGAATTTTTGAATTTTTCTTTCCGCTAATTCTAGTGCCACTTGTTCATAAATGGCTTTACTATCTGCACCGGTTTGTGGAATATCAGAAAGGATCAACGTTGTTTTACTTTCTCCTGCTTGCTGTTTTAAATAGGCCAGTGCCATGGACAAACTAGAACAATCATTGCTATAACTATCATTGATCAAATAACAATGGTTAATGGCGTTCTTGAGTTGCATGCGCATTTCTACGGGTTCAAGCAATAACATGCGACTAGCTATTTCTTGATCCGAGTATTGCATTTGCAATAAGACCAACCAACAGGTAATGGCATTGTCAATAGAAATGGGATCAGCAAAAGGAATGCGAATACAAATCTTTCGCTGTTCATAAATAGCCGTTAAACTGCTGGTCCCATTGTCTGAATTAGTTTCAAGTACCTGTAGTGCTGTAGCTTGTTTTCTACTCCAACCAAGATAGTTGGGAAACTGTTTTTTCAAATAGGCTTGTTCTTCTTGATCTAAACTATCTATTCCAACTACCAAGACTTTTGCCCCTTTAAACAACTGCAATTTCTCTTGCAATTTTTGCAGATTGCTTGAAAAACCTTCCGCATGTGCAGTGCCTAGATTGGTTAAAACACCAAGACTTGGTTGAATGATTTCTCCCAATTGCTGCATTTCATTTAGTGTACTAATCCCCGCTTCAAAAATACCCAACTCATCTTGCTTGGATATTTGCCAAACACTTAAAGGAACACCTATCTGCGAATTATAACTTCTTGGGCTTCTAACAATTTGATGGTCTTTTTGCAAGAGCAGGTTTAACCATTCTTTGACCATGGTCTTTCCGTTGCTTCCTGTTATCCCAATCACGCCTAAATCAGGAAATGCTGCGCGATGTGTTTTGGCAAGGGTTTGCAATGCCAATAACACATCTTCCACCACCAAAAAATTAGCTCCTTCTAATGCTGTAAACCCAGTTGTATGGGTAACCACAAAATTCCGAACACCCGCTGTATATAATTCAGCAATAAACTGGTGTCCGTCTTTTCTTGCAGAGGACAAAGCAAAAAACAATGTAGTATCAGGAAAAACCAATTTTCTGCTGTCGGTCAATAACTGTGAAATACTTGATGGCCTGAATGCCTGCCCATTGCCTGAACTGGCATGGATGGTAAGGGCAATATCTTTAATTGGGTAAGCCATCAAGCGTCTTTGGGCATGCCTTTTTTCTGGTGATAAATAGAATAGAAGATAGACCCAGAAATACAAACAAGGATAACGGATAGTGATAAAATGGTTTGATCCGTTTTATCTAACCACAAATTGAGCCAGTGTTCTCCCAACATTTTGATTCCTATAAAAACAAGCACTATGGCAATACCCTGTTGCAAATAATCAAATTTATTTACGGCACCTCTTAATAAGAAAAACAAGGATCGTAGACCAAGCACCGCAAAAATATTGGAAGAGTAGATGACCAATTTGTCTTTAGAAATTCCCAGAACTGCTGGAATACTATCAAGAGCAAATACCAGGTCAATTGAAGCCAATAAAATCACTACCACAAACAAACTGGTATAAACGGGTTTGCCATTTTCCTTAATTACAAATTTCCCCTCTCCATCACTACTGGTTAAAGGCAACCATTTTTTTAAGAAATGATAGATCTTGGAATCATGTGGATCAAAAGCCTCGTCTTCATTGGTGCTAAACATTTTATACCCAGTGTATAATAGGAATAAACCAAAGCCATATAATAACCAATGAAACTTTTCAACTAGTGCTACCCCAATGGTAATAAAGATGACCCTAAAAATGATGGCCATCATAATTCCAATTAACAATACCCTTGAATAATTTTTCTCTTTTACTTTAAAAGAATTAAAGATGAGGATAAAGACAAAAATATTATCAATACTCAAACTCCATTCCATTAGATAGGCACTGATATATTCCAGTGCGGGTTTACTACCCTCTTCATACCAAAGAAATCCAAAAAAAGCAAAGGCCAAGAATACCCAGAAAAAAGTTTGATAAAGCGCTTCTTTGATACTGACAGACTTGTTCTTCTTACTCAGCAATCCAAGATCCATAATCAGTGCCAGAACCAAAACCAATCCAAATACACTATACACTATTTGATGTTTGTCCATGAAGCAGTTTTGGATAAAGATAAAGATAGGAAACACAAATTAGGCGGCATAGTTAGATTTTCTGCGCCATTGGATAAATACAGCAAGTATTAAAACCAGCACCAGGGGCAATCCAATATTGATGACCTGCCAAAAGGTTTTTTCTTCCGCTAATTTTTTCTTGTCTAATAAACGGAGTACAAAATCCTTATTCCTGGTTTCAAATAATCGGTTGCCGCTCACCAAATAGTCTACACTATTGGCCAAAAACTCTCTATTGGCAAAGCGATAATTTTCCATTTGCAGCTCTCCCATGGGCAAGGGGCCTGTGGTCTGGCTCACTTCATTGGTCACAATATCGGCGTCAGCCACTACAATTTGTTTTCCGGCTTGGGCTGCTTGATGGAGATAGGGCTTACCTGTTGCTTTTTGTATTGAATCTGCCAAAACCCTTGATACCATATTTTTAAACAAAGACTGTAACATACATTCTAATAATACAGCAACAGGAATATAACTCTTATTAAAATTTCTAAGGTCATTTTCATCCTTCACACTATTCACGGCAACCATGGCTGGTGAACTCAATCTCCTGCTATTGGAATCCGTTGCCAGCAAAATGGTCTTATTGATGCCAGGCGCTTTTACCGTATCAATACTAGAAGGAAACAAAGGCAATACCCTATCTAGGTTTTGTGAAATGGGATTATTGGTTCTTGCAGAAAGGAATGGATAATAGGGCCAAGGAACGCGTTGCATTTTAGGACTACCATCGGCATTTTGCCCAATGACAATGGGCATTTTAGAACAGTTTAAATCTTGCAAAAGATCTCCATTGATCCTTACCCCATATTTGAATAAGAGGTCATCCAATTCTAATCCCCTATCATAAGCTGTATACTCCGCCTGATTGCGTTTTAAGCTATCTAGTTCTGCGTATAATTTATCAATAAACCAGATGACCTTACCCCCATTCATGATATACTGATCCAGTTTTAATTTGTCTTCCTCGCTAAATTGCTGGGTGGGTTTTACTACCAACAAAGCATCAATCATTTTGGAATCAGGAAAACCTTGTTTAAGGTCAAATACCGCTAAGCGATATTCATTTCTAAGACTCTCACCCAGGTCATTGATCTTTAAGTCTACGGGTTCTCCATTACCCACCAAATAAGCCACCGTGGGCACCTGCTTTCTGGTCAGTTTATGAATGGCATTGGCAAATTTATATTCCAATAATGCTTCTGCTGCATTGCGGGTGGCTTCCTTGTCTTCTTCCGGTTCTGCCACAGTTAATAGGTCATATTGCTTAAATACTTTCTTACTACTTCTTAGGTCTATGGCAACTGGCTTTTGATGTTTGTATTGTACCAATGCCGATGGAATAATCAATTGCTGGGTAGTCTTGTCTGAGGCTTCAGAAACAGATGCTGTTTGCTCAAAAACCACACCTAGTCTAGAAAGACTATCATAGAGTAAGGCTTTAGCGGTATCTGAGGTTAGTTGCTCTCCTGGTTTTTCAAATACCACTTGAAGCAAGTTTCCGCCTGCAATAGATTTAAACTCATTTAAAAGGTCTTGTGTAGCTTGGTTAAGCTTTCTATAATCCGATGGCAAATCACCTGTCAGAAATACTTTAATAGTGATGCTACTGTCTAGGTCATGCAGGATTTCATGGGTAGCATTACTAAGACTAAATCTTTTTTCAGCCGTTAAATCTGCCCTAATTGCAACCATATTTGAGAGCCATACTAGGGCTATAAAAAGGGCAGTAAAAATGGCCCATGCATAGGGATGTTGTACTAACTTTTTCATGGCTTATCGCTCCGCGATGTTTTTACGGGTGATCAATAAAAACAAGGCTGTGAGACCTATAAAATAAATGACATCGCGCAGGTCAACTACCCCCCTGCTAATGCTGCGATAATGAAATTTAATGCCCAACATTTCAATACGATAATCCCATCCATTGGCAAAAACAGAGAGTTTACTAATGGCTTCAAATCCATTGTACAATAGAAAAGCCACAAAAGCACCCGCTATAAAAGCCACAACCGTATTATTGGTAAAACTACTTGCGGCAATACCAATAGCCGTAAAACTGGCTGCCAATAATGCTAATCCCAAATAACTACCAATAGTGGCACCAAGATCAATACCACCAGTTACACTAAGGGCTTGCAAGGAAAAAGCATAAATAATAGTTGGGACAAGGGCGGTGAGAACAATTAAAAAAGCACCCAGCCATTTACCCAAGACCAATGCAGTGGGACTAAGGGGTAATGTCTTTAGCATTTCAAAAGTCCCCAACCTAAATTCGTCTGCAAAACTGCGCATGCTGATGGTGGGAATCAAGAATAACAATAACCAAGGAGCCAAGCTAAAATAGCCGGCTAGGCTAGCATAACCATAGTCCAATAAATTGGTATCGGGAAATAGAAACAGAAATAAGCCATTTAACAAGAGATAGACCAACAAAGCCAGGTATCCAGTAAGGCTGCTGAAAAATTGTTGCCATTCTTTTTTACAGATCATCCACATATTCCAAAACTAAATCTTAAAAGCCAATTGAACCAATCTTGGCAAGTTTTGAAACGGGTTTTATGGAATTTATCACATTTGGTGTCTCTATTTAAAAAAACGCCATGAACCTACGCCTACCGCTTACCGCTGTCTGCCTATTTGGTATAGGCATATTCTCTAATGCCCAAAGTTCCAAACCTAAGGTTGAGAATGGACCAGACGCCATTCCCGTTACGGTCAAAAGCAGTCCAAAGAAGAAAAAAAATACCGTAGAAGTGACCAAGTTCACTCCTCCTGTAATTGTAAAGGACGGAGACAAACAAGCAGCACCACCGCCTCCACCTTCGCCAAAACAAGCTGTGAAAAAGGATTTACCGGCACCACCTCCGCCACCGAAACAGGGATTAAAAAATGATTTACCAGCGCCACCTCCACCACCCAAGGAAGCCAGAAAAGCTACAGCCCCAAAAAAAGAATTACCACCCCCGCCTCCACCTCCCAGGGCTCCCAAACAAAAGGACTAAGCTGGGGACTTAACTATTGTACAAAAAAATGCCGCTAGGTTTTACCCTAGCGGCTATTTTTATTTGCAAATGTAGCTTTCGCTGACAGTTCTTTGGCTCTATTTTATACGGCAAAACTTTCTCCACAACCACAGCTTCTTGAAGCATTGGGGTTATTGAAATAAAAGCCCTTGCCATTGAGTCCATCAGAAAAATCTAGTTCTGTATTCACCAAGTATAAAAAGCTTTTTAAGTCTGTTACCACTTTCACGCCATTGTCTTCAAAGACTTGGTCCATGGGTTTGATTTCGTTATCAAAATCTAATTTATAACTCAAACCAGAACATCCTCCACCCACTACACCAACACGCAGAAAATAAGATGCATCACCAGATACACCTGCTTCTTCCATGAGTTGAACCACTTTTTTCTTAGCCTTCTCGCTTACGTAAATACTATTTTCTAATGCAACTTCTGCCATAACTTATCTTTTGACGGTACTATTACCGTCAGTCATTAATGTATCCTTTCTTCAAACACCAATTGCTCCAAACCATTCTTGGTACGGTAGTCATTGATGGCCGCTTTAATAGCGTCTTCTGCCAATACAGAACAGTGAATTTTTACAGGAGGAAGATTTAATTCTTCTACCAAATCCATATTGTCAATGGCTACAGCTTGGTCTACGGTCTTGCCCTTTAACCACTCTGTTGCCAGAGAAGAAGAAGCAATAGCAGAGCCACATCCAAAGGTTTTGAATTTAGCATCGGTGATAACGCCGGTTGCATCGTCTACTTCAATTTGCAAACGCATTACGTCTCCGCATTCTGGAGCGCCAACCAATCCGGTACCTACATTCTTTTTAGCCTTGTCCAAAGTACCAACATTCTTTGGGTTGCTATAATGGTCAATAACTTTTTCTGAATATGCCATGGTATCTTATTTTATGTGGGAGTGATTTAAAAAAATTAATGATGTGCCCATTCAATTTTATCCATATCAACACCTTCTTTGAACATTTCCCAAAGCGGGCTCATATCGCGCAGCTTTAAAACAGTTTCACTGATGGCTTTAATGGTATAATCAATTTGCTCTTCTGTGGTAAACCTACCTAAACCAAAACGTAGAGAACTATGTGCCAAGTCATCGCCCAAGCCCAATGCTTTTAAAACATAGCTTGGTTCTAATGAAGCAGAAGTACAGGCTGATCCGGAAGAGAGGGCAATATTTTTATTAAAGCCCATTAACAAACCTTCTCCTTCTACGTATTTGAAAGAAATATTGGTGACATGTGGTAAACGGTGCTCACGGCTACCATTCACGTATGCTTCTTCTAATTGCATCAATGCGTTTTCTAACTTATCACGCAGTTTGCTCAAGCGCTCTGCATCGGCTGCCATTTCTAGTCTGGCCAATTCACAGGCTTTACCAAATCCTACAATACCTGGCACGTTTAAAGTACCGCTACGCATACCGCGCTCGTGTCCGCCTCCGTCCATTTGAGCAGTTACTTTTACGCGTGGATTCTTTCTGCGTACATACAAAGCTCCAATCCCTTTTGGACCATACATTTTGTGTGCAGTAAATGCCATCACATCAATGCCATCTTTGTTTACGTCAACTGGCACTTTACCTACGGCTTGTACCGCATCAGAGAAAAATAAGACACCATGCTTTTTGGCAATAGCGCTGATTTCTTTCACGGGTTGGATCACCCCAATCTCGTTGTTCGCATACATGATGGCGATGAGAATGGTAGTTGGTTTTATTGCTGCTTCTAATTCAGCCAAATTTACCAAACCGTCTGCCCCAACTTCTAAGTAGGTTACTTCTCCACCACTTCGTTCAATATGTTTGCAGGTATCCAAGACCGCTTTGTGCTCGGTAGTACAAGTGATAATATGATTACCCTTACTGGCATACATTTCATAGACACCCTTGATACCAAGATTATCTCCTTCAGTAGCTCCTGAAGTAAAAATGATTTCTTTTGGGTCAGCACCAATTAATTTGGCTACTTGCTCACGCGCATAATCTACGGCTTCCTCCGCTTCCCATCCAAAAGGGTGGTTACGGCTAGCAGCATTACCAAAATGCTCAGTAAAATAAGGTAACATGGTTTCCAATACCCTTGGATCCATGGGTGTTGTGGCGTTATTGTCCAGATATATGGGTAATTTCAGCATAGTCAAAATGGTTTATTCTAGGTATAACACAAAAGTATGCCAATAGGTTCTATAAATTTGAGGAGGAAATCCTTGGCCTACACGTTTTTCCTCAATTCGTAAAGCAACCATATTATAATAGTATCATGATAAAACTAGAACATATTGGCATTGCCGTGAAAGATCTGGAACAATCCATCCCCCTATTTGAGACCTTATTAAATACCCCCTGTTATAAAACAGAAATAGTTGAATCTGAACAGGTTGCAACAGCATTTTTTCAAAAAGGGGAGAGCAAAATTGAGTTATTAGGCAATTTGGCCGCAGGGGGCGTCATTGAAAAATACCTAGAAAAAAAGGGAGAAGGCATTCACCACTTGGCTTTTGCCGTAAGCGATATTAGGGCTGAAATGACCCGTTTGGCAGCAGCTGGTTTTCAATTGTTGCAAACAGAACCCAAGCGCGGGGCCGATAATAAATGGGTTTGTTTTCTGCATCCTAAAACCACCAATGGTGTTTTAATAGAATTGTGTCAGGAAATAGCAGACTAGAGTCCTAATTTTTCTACGGCAATTTGGGCAGCTACTTGGCTAGCGTCTTTTTTGTTATATCCCTTACCCTGTGAAAGGATCTCACCGTCTAAAACGGCATTGATGGTAAAGAGTCTACGGCTGCCTTCCATTTTTTCATGGGCCAATTCAAAATTCAAGACCTTGCCATTTTTGTTGGCCCAACCAATCAACTTGTTTTTGAGGTTGATGTCTATGAGTTCTAGGTCATCCACAAACATATGGGGGATCACAATTTGCTTGAGCACCCAATTGCTGGTTTTGACATAACCCTTGTCTAGGTATACCGCTCCCACCAAGGCTTCAAGCGTATTACCAAAAATCTGGCTACCCTTGAGGGAATTATCAAACTTATTGTAGAAAGTGAGTTTTTTTAGCCCCATTTTAAGGGCAATATCATTGAGCTGTTGGCGGTTCACCATCTTGGAGCGCATCTCGGTTAAAAAGCCTTCTCCCTTATAAGGATAGCGTTTGAAAAGATAATCAGCTACTATGGCGCTCAATACCGCATCACCCAAATATTCTAAGCGTTCGTTGTTCTCGTCCGCAGTTTCTTTGACGGATCTATGTGAGAGGGCAGTTCTGTACAGCAAAGCATTACCAGGCTTGATACCCAGCACGTTTTTCAACTGTTTTTCAAAAGAAGCTTCAGGTGACTTTTTGAGTAGTTGTTTGAAGAATTGCACGAACCTAAGCTACGTATTTTTTAACAATCACACAGGCGTTATGACCTCCAAAACCAAAGGTATTACTCAAGGCCGCACGCACCAGTCTTTTCTGGGGTTGGTTAAAAGTAAAATTCAGTCTAGGATCCAAACTTGGATCAGCTGTAAAATGATTGATAGTAGGCGGAACAATATCATGAATCACACTCTGGATACAGGCAATAGACTCAATTACACCAGCGGCTCCCAAACAGTGACCTGTCATGGATTTGGTGGCGCTGATATTCAAGTTATAAGCATGTTCACCAAATACTTCTGTAATGGCTTTTGCTTCTGCTCCATCACCCAATGGTGTGGATGTTCCATGTGTGTTTATGTAGTCAATTTCTTCAGGTTGCATACCCGCGTCTTTGAGGGCAGCAATCATTACATTACGCGCACCCAAACCTTCTGGATGGGGGGCAGTTAAGTGATAAGCATCGGCAGTGGCTCCACCACCAGCTATTTCACAATAGATTTTTGCACCGCGTTTAATGGCGTGCTCGTATTCTTCTAAAACCAATACCCCTGCAGCTTCTCCCATTACAAAACCATCGCGGTCCTTGTCATAGGGTCGGCTAGCGGTTTTAGGATCATCATTGCGTTCGCTCATGGCTTTCATGGCGTTAAATCCACCAACACCAGCTTCGCTGATTACGGCTTCGGATCCGCCACTAATAATGATATCGGCCTTGCCCAAACGAATATTATCACAGGCTGCAATAATACCATTGGTTGAAGAGGCACAAGCACTTACAACGGCAAAATTGGGGCCACGGAATCCGTGGCGCATAGAGATTTGTCCGGCTGCAATATCCAAAATCATTTTTGGGATAAAGAAGGGATTGAATCTAGGAGTACCATCGCCCTGGGCAAAACTGGTTACTTCTTCCTGAAAAGTACGAAGACCACCAATTCCACTGGCAAAAATAACACCCACCCTATCCACATCTACATTTTCCTTGCTGATTCCGGCGTCTACAACGGCCATATCACTGGCTACCAAGGCCAATTGTGCAAATCGGTCTAATTTTCTGGCTTCTTTCCTATCCATAAAATTGGTAGGATCAAATCCTTTTACCTCACAGGCAAATCTTGTTTTGAATTTGCTGGCATCAAATAAAGTGATAGCATCGGCTCCTGAAACACCGTTCAGAAGATTTGTCCAATATTCCTCCAGATTGTTTCCAATGGGGGTCAACGCACCAATTCCGGTAACTACTACTCTTTTCAATTGCATATCCAAAGCCTATTTGAAGTGATAATCCGCCTTTCATGACCAAGGCCATAGAAAAGCGGATTAAATTATTCCTAGTGAAGGGATTTCTTACTTGGCGTGCTCTTCCAGGTAAGCTACAGCCTGTCCAACAGTTGTGATGGTTTCAGCCTGCTCATCAGGGATAGAGATGTTAAATTCCTTTTCGAACTCCATAATCAACTCTACGGTATCCAAAGAATCGGCACCCAGGTCATTTGTAAAAGAAGCTTCGTTTGTTACCTCTGCTTCGTCTACGCCTAACTTGTCAACTATGATTTTCTTTACTCTTGTTGCGATGTCTGACATTGTAAAAGTTTTTGTTACAGGCGCAAAAATATACTTTTTAGCAAAACCGCCATCTTTTAATGCATTTTTGTTTCCACAACTATTCACTAATAATTGTTAGTACCCTTTGATTTTCACGTTTTTTCATCTAAAAAAGGTTTGCTATCTTGTAGGCTTACTCTAGCCTATGCCTTTACAAATCATTGACCACGGCTCTATTCAACACCAACAAATGGTAGAATTGCGTTTTCAAATGCT
>CAMFKK010000028.1 GCA_945957225.1 uncultured Sphingobacteriia bacterium
CAGCTGAATTAATTCAAACAGAAGGGGAAGCTTCTTTTAAAAATATATCTGGTACCAGTTTGCTCTATGCAGACAATACATTGGATGAGATCTTTAAAGACATCAATTCTCAAAAAAATTATATTTTAATTGCAGGCAGATGGTATAGCAGTAGTTCTATGAATGGTCCATGGGAATTTGTTGCTGCAGACCAATTGCCTTCTGATTTTGCCAAAATCCCTGCTGGCTCTGAAAAAGACGGAGTATTAGCTAGTGTAGCAGGTACAGATGCGGCAGAAGAGGCCAAGGCCGATGCCGTAATTCCTCAAACAGCCAAGATTGATAGGGCTACTGCTAAGTGTACCGTTACCTATGATGGTGATCCTAAGTTTTCACCCATTGACAATACCACGCTCTATGTAGCTGACAATAGCAATATCACCGTCATCAAAGCGGGCAATAAATATTTTGCAGTTGAAAATGGAGTTTGGTTCCAAAGCAAACAAGCCACTGGTCCATGGGAAGTGAGTACAGAAAGACCAAGTGATGTAGAAAAAATTCCGCCAAGCAGTTCTGCTTATAATACCAAATATGTGTACGTGTATGAAAGCACGCCTCAATACGTGTATACTGGTTATACCCCTGGATATATGGGTGGCTATATTTACGGGCCTACTGTAGTTTGGGGAACGGGTTGGTACTATAGACCTTGGTATGGTAGCATTTACTATCCTCGTCCAGTTACTTATGGATTTGGAATGCACTACAATCCATACTCAGGTTGGAGCATGAGTTTTGGTATGAGCTTTAACGTTGGTTGGTTCCATTTTGGATTTAGCACAGGTGGTTATGGATATGGTTATGGCGGTGGATGGTTTGGCCCCCCAATGTATAGACCTCCATATGGTGGATGGGGATACCATGGTGGATACTATGGTGGTGGTTATGGACGCCCAGGTTATAGACCAGGAGGCAATAATATTGTGATTAACAAACCCAATATTAATATCAACAGACCAACCAACAATATCAATATTGGTAGCAATAATACTATCAACAATAGTCATAACAACCTATATAAAAACAGAAAGGATGTGATCAGCACCAATAGTGTTGATAGAAGACCTGGAGGTTTGAATAATAGTAGACCAGGGAATAATGGCAACAATAATGTAAACAATCGTTTGCCAAATAATAATAATCGTTTACCCAATAATAATTCAAATAATTCCCGTCCTGGTGGTTTTGACCGTCCGGATGCAAGACCTGCAACAGGTGCACAAAACAATATTTTCTCTGACAAAGAAGGAAATATTTTCCAAAAAGACAATAAGGGTAATTGGAACCAACGAGATAAAAATCAGTGGAAGCCTGCAGACAACAATCGCTTACCCAGTGATATTACCAGAGATGATCGCAGCCGCGATAGGGCCAATACCCGTGAGCAAATGCAGCGCCCATCTTTCCCTTCAAACAATGGTCCTTCAACAAGACCAAGCATGCCACAGAATAGACCTACTCCGCAAGCTAGACCAACACCACAGTCTAGACCCATGCCTCAATCCAGACCAGTGCCACAGAGCAGACCCGCTCCAGCTGGGGGTAGAGGAAGGATTGGAAGAGGATAAAGCCTACAATAAATTTTAGAGAACCGCTCCAGATTGGGGCGGTTTTTTTGTGCATTGTAGGTATATCCTTTTTGCTTTCAACTAAAATGACTCCTCGTATTTGTTTACTAGAGAAAGGATCTCTCCAAAACTATTGTCCCTAAGATTAGCAATGGCTAGTGCTCCTTTTTTTGTTTTGGGATTAAAATAGATAAAGGAATACACGCCTGTGTTTCCTCCAAAATGCAAAACCGTTCCTTTAGCAGAAACAGACCATAGTGTAGCAATATTAAATTTGCCATTGAAGATACTTGAGTCAGTTTTGTTCAAACCATCACAATTTAATTGTGGCTTGAATAATATTTGATACGATGACTGTTTGAGTAATTTTCCTTGACCATTGGCGCCTCTAATCATTTCAATTAGGTATTTACTTATGTCAATGGCATTGGTTTTAAGACCACTTACTGGATAATTGGTCATATAATATTGAGGATGCTCTACTACAGAAGTTGGTTTCTGTTCATCATTCTGGGCGTAGATCTTGCTTACTAATTTTGCGTCTATATCTTCAAAATTCCATCCTGTCTGCTTCATTTCTAAGGGCTGAAAAATGTATTTTTTTGTAAAGTCAATAAAGGACAATCCTGATTTGATTTCCACAATTCTAGCAGCAATAGCAGCACCCAAATTGGAATATTGAAAATACTTGCCCGGTTCCTTATTCAAAAAAGTACTATCGGTATACCAACTGGCTTTTGGTTGCGTGTATTTTTGGATATGCTCATCCAAAGAGATTTTTTTACCCATTCTATAGTAAGCAAGGTTGGGCTGTAGATAAGCTGGTAAACTGTCATATTGTTTACTATCATTGACAATACAAATATCTGCTTCGCCAATATAATATGGCACAAATGCGTCATCAATGATACTGGAGGTATGAGTTACCAGATGCCTGACGGTAATGGGTGTATTGCGGAAATGCGGATTAACTATTGAATAAGGAAGAATTTGGTTAATGGGTTGGTCAAGATTTAATTTTCCCTGTTCTACTAGTTTTAAGATGGATAATGCCACAAAGGTTTTAGAAATAGAAGCCACCCAGTTAATGCTTTCTGGACTGAATGGGATTCCCTTTTTAATATCAGCCATTCCAAACCCTTTTGAATACAATACTTCCTTGTCACTGACAATAGCAACCGAAAACCCCGGAATCAGACTTTGTTGGGAGAATCTAGTTAGTGCTTGAGTTAGGCTGTCTTTGGCGATGACTGCATGGTCACTTTTTTTGTTCTGCGCAATAGAAACCAAAGAAAACAAACAACAAATTGAAACACTTACCATTATTTTTTTCATGATAGAGACATCTTTGAATATTTCCTAGACGCATGAAATTGACAAAAGTTACATGCTGGTATATGAGTGCTTCTCAAGGTCATCTAAATTACTTGCTAGATATGTTTTTCCATTAGAGAGAACATAAAAATTATCACAGATTCCAATGACATCTTGATACATATGATCTGTAATAATCAAGCCCTTATTGGCTTTTTCTTCAAGCATCAAAGCCTTAACCTGTTCAATGTGAATAGGGCTCAAATGGGTAAATGGTTCATCCAATAATACAAATTGTGTTTTTGATTTGAGAATCACATATAATTCAATTAGACGATGCTCACCGCCGGATAGGCTACCAATGGTTGAAGTAGGGGTTCCTTTGAATGAAACAAAGCGCTCTTCAAATAGAGAGTAAGCAATTCCGAAATCTTGGAAGACCCTTTTTAAAGAAAGATTTTTTGGAATAAAATTAAATTGAGGCAGGTATTTGATAAGTTCAGGTTGTTGGTATGCAAAAGGTTGAGATTGATTGTCAATTCGAATTGATTTTTCGGCAGCCAGAATTCCGTAAACAATTTTCAGCAAGCTAGACTTGCCTGTTCCATTTCTACCAAGAAGTCCAGTAATCATTCCTGTTTCAGCCGTCAAATAAATATCTGACAGGATCTTTCTCTCACCCAAAGACAATTGAATACTATCTGCTTCCAGTTTGTGCATTATTTGAATTGATAAATCAAAAAGATAAGAGTTAGGAAGCAAACTAAATCAAAAATGAATGTAAATGCCCAAAGCTGCCATTTTGAAATTCCGTGATTATAATAGTAATAGTACTCTTTCTTCTTGTTGCCATTGATAAAATAATAGGTTAGCCCAAGACTGGCTATTTTAAGCCAAAATATCACCTTGAAAATGCTCATCCCGTTTACCCAAAACAGACTAATGGAAACAACTTGGATAACTACTGAAAATAGCAGGTAATTTTTATAAAATCTACCAAATAAAGGAATGCGTTTATATAAATGCATGTTTAAAAATAGTAAAATCTAAACACAGGCTATTTTATTGTTGAACGCTATTTCTAGATGTCTTTGGGAAAAGGGTCTGCTAATCTAACTTTTGTATCAAATAAATACTGTTCGTTTTCTTGCAACAAACAGGATTCAAGATCTGAAATCATTTTTTCTTTTTGAATGTCTTGACCAATAAAAACTAGTTCATTCATTCTGTCTCCCCAATGTTTATGCCATCTCTTTTCTAACAATGCTTGGTTTTCAACAAATGATTGATATTTTATACGCTCATTATAAGGCATACTGCACCACCAAACACCTGCGCGTTCAAGTCTAGAAGACCCCCCAGCTTGAGAAAAATTAATTGCATCATCAGGTCTTGAAGCCAACCAAAATAGCCCTTTTGCTCTTATAATGCCATTCGGGTATTGTTCGTTTAAATATTTCCAGAACCTAACTGGATGAAAGGGTTTATTATTTCTAAATACAAAAGAGGAAATCCCATATTCTTCAGTTTCAGGAGTGTGGCTTTCTACTTCTAATTCTTTTTGCCAGCCTGCAGATGACTGTGCTTCCTCAAAATCAAAAAGCTTTGTATTCAAAATTTCATTGGGTGAAATTTTACTAAAACTTGAATGTATAATTTTAGCGCCAGGATTTAATTTGTGTATGGCAGCTTTCAATAATCCAACTGTCTTTTCATCAACTAAATCAATTTTGTTTAAAACAATTACATTGGCAAATTCAATTTGATCTGTTAATAGATTTACGATGGTGCGATGGTCTCCCTCCATGTCAGTTAATTTTCTGTCAATCAAAAGCTCATTTGTACCAAAGTCGTTAAAAAAATTAAAACAATCCACAACGGTAACCATTGTATCAATATAGCTAAACTTTGAAAGGTCAATTCCTTTTTCTTCGTCAACAAAACTGAAAGTTTGTGCAACTGGAACAGGTTCACTGATACCTGTAGATTCAATAAGTAGATAATCAAATCTGCCTTCATTTGCCAATTTTTCAACCTCTATCATTAAATCTTCACGCAATGTGCAGCAAATACAACCATTGCTCATTTCTACTAATTTTTCTTCGGTTCTTGAAAGCACATTCTGTTCATTCACTAACCTGGCATCTACATTAACTTCACTCATATCATTTACTATTACTGCCACTTTAAGTCCTTCTTTATTGTGTAAAACATGATTCAATAATGTGGTTTTGCCTGCTCCCAAAAAGCCACTTAAAACTGTTACGGGTAATTTCTTGTTTTTTAACATGGTAGGTATATTTGAATAGTTTTTTTGAATTATTTGTGATATATATTTTATAGTAAGATTAGCTACTGCATTTTTCTCCAAAGTGCATACGCTTTTAAACCCTCCTTTGTCAAATATTGATTTCTGATGATTTTATATTTACTGAGTGTAAGATTAGCATGAAAATAAATACTGCTATCTACATTTGATGGATGATATGACTTAGGCATTGCATAGGTAAAATAGCCCTGATTTCCTGCAAAAACCGGAATGGCAAAGAAATTTCTAGCAACCAGTTTCTTTGCTGAGTCAGCAAATTGAATTTTATTGGCTTCTACAAAGAAATCAACCGCATATGAAGGGTAGCCAAATAAATATCCATAAGCCCTGTTCCTGTCCCATTTTGATTCATATTCAATAACTGATAAAACAACACTTGGATTGGTACTCGGTGTAAACCCCCATTGTCCAAAAAATGATTGGTATTGTTGAATTTTTTTTGCAAATACTGATCTCCTAATTACATAGATCTCTATGTTTCTAAAATTCTTTTCTGTGCGTTGAAATGGAACCATGACAAATAACCAATCCTTTTGACTCAAGGCATTACAAACTTTTTGATAGGATTCAATTTTATAAATAATTGAATCCTTTTTTGCTACATGTATATCACCGTCTTGGTTACTTGAATCTTTTGCAATTGGTAATTGCAAAAACTTTACACTACTCATAGGTTTTAATGTATCCACAAGTGTAAACAATGCCTCATGATCCAATGCATAAGACAAAATTGAATCTGCTAAGGAAGATTCATAATCAGTAGCTACTTCAGCTTTGGACCCAAGCTTTTGAGTAGTGCAGGCTGTTAAAATAAGTACAAATAATAAATTAAGCGTTAATGTTTTCATATAGCGAATGCTTTATTCAGCTTATAGGTAAAGTCAAGAATATAATTCTAGTTTCTGTTTTATCAGCAAGAATATCATTAATAGAATAGATCATTTAGTTTATTGTTTTGACATTTTTCAAAACTGTTTTAAAAAAGTCAACTTAGAAATAAAAGATTGGTTTTGAACCGGACTATCCCTAAAACTACTTTCATTAAACACCAAGTACACAAAACTAAGTGGTGCAAATTCCCAACTTCCCCTAATATTCCACCTGCCTCGTTTGTCAAATGTATTATATTGATAAAATCCTGATACTTGCATTCTTGGATTAGCTGCTAGGCGAATTCCTGTTGTATATAAATCGGTTTCAAAATTGTCATTTGTTGTACCAAAATTTTTAAAAACATTATGTTCATAATTAACAGAAATTGCAACTTGGGGTATTGGTGCATATCTACCTACCTATGTACTTGTGCCTAAAGTCCCATTATAATAACCACCCCATTCATATTTACTTTCTAATGATAATTTTTTGGAAGCATCTGTCTCATATCTAATTTGATGCCTTGTATAGTTGTATTTGCCTATTGCTACTGTTCTGCCTAATATGGAAAATGGGAAGTCAAAATTTTGCCAGGTTGGAAATGCCGCATATTCAATTTGTCCATTAGATTGTGTTATAATGTAAATTGGAAAAATATATAAATTGAGTTCTTGCGTTTTTAAATTATTAGCATTCTGAAACCAGTTTACAAACATACCAGGATCCCATCTCCGAATAAGCTTTTCTAATTTACCTTTGGGTCTCCAAATAAAATATCCTCCTGGATTATGCTTAATAGTATTGTTTGCAAAGACAAAACCCATTCCCGGAACATATTTCTCACTAACTACATCTGTAAGCCACCCCAAATAAAATTTATTTGGCGACCATCCTGTATAAAAACTTGCAGCAAATCCTATGCTGTCATTAGTATTGTCTCTAGCACCTGTTACTAAATATTGAATAGTAATATCATCTTTGGGTCTAATTAAACCATCTATGGTTATAGTTGTATTGTTGCGTTGCAAAAAACCTTTACTTGCATTAGCTTCGTCAAGACGATGAGTAAGCATAATGCCTATATTATTTTGTTTCCCATAGTTTTTTGCAAATCTTAGAACACCAAAGTTTACGTTTCCTTGATTTTCTGTTCCGCGCTGATGAACATACAAGCCTGCAATTGTTCTTTTTTGATTTCTATCGGTATATCTAACTCCTGCATCAAGTGGTACAGGGTCTGCATTAAATTGTGCATTTGCCAAGCCAATTGTTCTGCTAAAAAAAGGTTTTATATTAGTAATATCTGCGCCAGCATACACACCACTATTTTCTAAAAAAAACTGTCTTCTTTCAGGAAAAAAAACATTGAACCTAGTTAGGTTATTTACTGCTCTATCTACGTCAGCTTGGGCAAAATCTGTATTAAAAGTTAGATCTAGAACGCTTCTTGGATTGATGGCCCATTTAATTTCACCCCCAACTTTTACAATGTTCGAATTGGTTTTTTGATTAATGTTATTTATAGTTTTATCAGATTGAATTAAGCTATATGGTTGTATACGAATATTTGCAGATGGTGGTGGTAATATTAATCCCTTTAATTGAGCCGCATAAGTCATTCGATAGGGATCAAAGCTTTGTGGTATAGCTGGAAAAACAGTTTGTTCATAATCCCTTCTTGCCAATCTTGCCAAAGTAATTCCCCAAGAAGTTGAATCGCTTCTATTAGTATTGTCGTAACGTAATGATTTGAATGGTATAGCAAATTCTGCATAATAACCACTGTCTGTAATGGTAGTTCGAACTTTCCATAAAGCGTCCCAGTCATTATCTTTTAAAGTGCCATCAAATACTTGAAGATCTCTTTGATTACCATATGGGGTTGTTTGAAAACTAACACAAAATCTTTTCAAATTTTGAGGATCAAGCTGCAAATAAAATATATCATTTTCCCCATAGATGAAATCTCTTCTCAAATCCTGTACTCTCATTCCTTTTTTCCCAATACTATCTTTACAAAAAACACCAAAATAAATCTGTTTTTTATCATAAACTATTTGAACAAATGTTTCATATAAAATTTGCCCCCCTTGCCGAGGTTCCATTCTAAAAAAGTCTTTTATTATTGGTGCATTTTTCCATACAGATTCATTTAAAATGCCATCTGTTTGTATTGGTTCTTTAGTCTCAATAGCAAATACAACTGGAGCAACTTTGGGAGGTGGAAAATTTTCCACTTCCTGAGCTTCACAATTACAATATGATAAAATTTTAAGAAACAGAACTAAATAGAATTTTTTCACCTTTTCAATTTTAATTTTAAAATCAGGTTTTCAATTTCCGAATGTGGGATGTCTATTAATTCAAAGTTTGTATCAGAATTATAATTGAAGTGCCACCATTCAACTGGGTCCACAACAAATCCAAATTTTGACATTGTATGGATTAATAAATCTCTGTTTTGAATTACATTTTCTGGAAGGAGTTTAAAATTTGGATGAGAAGCATATACCAAAGCATCAAAAGGTGTTGGCATGGGAAGTTCCTTCCTAGTCTTAAAATCAATAAGGGTTAAGTCTAACGATATTCCTTTATTGTGTTTACTCCCCTTCCATGGAAGACCCATATAAATAGTGTCTGGCAATATTTCAAACATCTTACAAGTGACAGTATACGGTCTATATGCGTCATAAATCTTTAATCCAATGCCTTTTGCAAATAGATCTTCCTGAACATTTTTTAAAGCTTTAGCTACAGGTAATCGTATCAGAGCTGATGGACGAGAATATAATTTTCTATAAAATACATTTTGATTTGTAGCATATTTTATGTCTAATTCAATTGTTGGTATAAAATCTTTAATTTGAACAAATGATTTGTTTGAATCCAATAAAATTGTTTCTTCTAAATGCGCAGTTGTTTTAATTATTTTTAAATTAATAGTTCTTCCATTTTCCTGCGAATGGCTACTTATATATGTAAGAATGGTAATTAAAATAAGTGCAATAGATTTCATTTTATAATTTTGCTTATTTGAATAAATATTAAAAAAATCAAAATTGAAATGATAATAAAAGGCGGAAGTATCAAAGCAAGCCAATTAACTTGATTTTTTTGTATAAAAAATGCAACTTTATGTGAACTCCAATTTTCTTCGCTAACTGGTCTATTTTCAAATATTTTAGGGTAGAAGTAAATTCTTTTCATTTCATGAAAAGAAGAGATACTGTCTAAATATTCCAATTGGTTTTGTAAACCTGAATTTGCTAGATTATTTAGTTGTAATTGAATGTGAAGGGAAGGCAAAAAATAACCAGTAATATTACTTACATTTTCCCTCTGAAGTAATTTTAGTTTCATTGCTGAACTATATGTAGATGCTTCGTCATCACCCATTTGTTGCATAGCATAGTACCATAGCCAACTAAAAGATTTTTCGGGTAATTTATATTTTTTAAATTGAGGATAATGTTTATAAAATTTAATCATTGTAGATTCTTTATCCTCATCCCATTTTCTGTGATAGCCATCTCTTGATGCCATTGAAGTTTTTAAAGCTTCTGGAATTGGGTATTTAGCTAAAAGAAAATTGTTGACAAATGCGGGTGCTACAACATTTAAGAACAGCCATATACTTAAGAGACTAATTGCATTATAACTTGAGCTTTTTTGCCATGATATTATCCATGAGATTAGTAAAAACCAAAAACTGACATATAGTATTGAAATTAAGATAGTTGCTAAAAATGCTTCTTTAAGAGGTATTTCAAGCAATATCATTGCAATAGACAGTAATAGTAATAAAACTCCTACGATAGAAACATACCGTATTATTAATTTTTGGAAAATAATATACCAAGGATTTTTACTTTGTATGCATAATAACTTCCATGTTTCATCTTCCTTTTCTTCTGATATTACATTGTAGCTAAATGCAATTATTATAAGAGGGAATAAATATATTAGCACAAAGCTAAAGTCAAGATTTCCTAATTGTAAAGCAGCTGGATTACTTAAATCACTATCATATTTTTTTTCCTCTAAATTCCTAATGGTTATTTGTTGAATGCCTAGGTAAATATCTCTTTGCCCAATTGATAATCCTGTTAATGGTTCTACTTGGTTTACATAAGCAAACTTTAAATAATACAATAAAAGCCCCATTTCATTTTGTTGAAACTTAACTGTTTTGCTGATGTGATTTTTCTGATAGAAACTTGTTGTTTCTACTTTCTTTTGTTGTTTACTAATAAATTCTTTACCAATTAAAATTGATGTAACTCCCGAAAAGAATAAAAACGACAAACCAATTATGGCCACTTTTGACCTAAGGAAAAGTTTTATTAATAAGCTATATGTCATTTTTAAAGAACTTTAATTTTATTGGGATATACAATTAGTATAACAATAGTAAGTATGATCCAATATATCAATGCAAGTATAGGTATCTGATTATTCTTAAGAAGATTTGTGATTTTTGGTTTTGTGTAATTGAAATCTTTTAATGTTGCCCAGTGGTGTTTACTAATACTATATGTTTTAGCAGTATCTGATAATTTTTTGTTCGGAATCAGTTTTATTTGTAAATCATTCATCTCTTGTGCAAGTTCATATCTATATTTCTCAGCTTGCTCTTGGAAATCTAAGTAGGTTTCAAAATCTGTATTGCTAAGTAGTAGTGATATTTCCTTTATACAGATATAGGGGTTAAGAAATCCCGTATAGGACATTAGATTGTTCTGATTTTTAAATACTCTATTTAAATTCTGCTTATGTTTATTATAGATTTGTGAACTAATTCTTTCTCCTTCTTTCATTTGAAAACCAGCATAATTAAAATTTAGTTGCTCAATGCTCACTGCATGATGGGTTCTCAAAATGGAATCTTTTAAATTTTTATAGTGTTTATCATCTGGATTATGACTGTCCCCTTCTTTTATTATCTCTTCCTCAATTCCACTTTCAAATGCAATTTTTGACGGAGTTGGATAAATTTTCTCTGCAAAGGCTTGTGTTGACCTTGGTAATGCTACAAATAGTATTAACCATAAACCAATTAAACTTACTAATGCCAGTTTGCTTTTATTGCTTATTGCCGATACACAGACGGCTATACAGCTATATATTATTATACTTATTGAATATAAAAGAAATGCACATAAGAAATTTGTCCATTCATTATTGAAAGAACTTATAGAAAAATGTAATATTGCCGAATAGATAAATGTGGGTATAAAAATAATTGAACTAACAAATAAGACGCCCAGTATTTTGCCTATGATTAAAGATCTCATATTTAATCCCTGTGCTATCAAAATTTTCAGTGTACCATTTTCTCTATCTGAGGAAATAACATTATGACCCAAGAAAAATATTAACAGCGGAAAAAGTAATTGCAATATCATAGCAATACTAATTTCACCAAAGCGCATCATGGTTGTGCTTAAACTTGCCTCAGAAAAATTTGTAGTATTTTGTTTGTGGGCTTCTAAAAAAATTGCGTTACCCAGATAGCTTTCTAAACCATAATCAAAAACGCTTAAAGCGCTTTTAGGTCTAAAAGCAATATATCCATAGTGTGCCATGCGATGAGGATGTTTATCTGGACTATTTACCCAGCTACTTCTAACCTCATTTTGATATTTAATTCTTATTTTTTCAAAATTATTATATTGAATTTTACCAATAATGCCAGCATACAATAGTATTATACTAAAAAGGCAAAGAATTACTTTTGTTGAATTCCTTTGAAGTATTTGTTTGCTTGTTTGTTGGGCTACTTTTAGCATTATTTTATTATCTATTTAAAACAACAGTCAAAAATTGGTTTTTGACTGTTGTTTTTATTTGAATACCTGTTAATTAGGTTTTAAAAACGGTATGTTGCAGTAAGCATTACATTTCTTGGTGCTCCTGGAAATAGTCTTGTATAGTTTTGAGCACCAAGCCAATAAGTTTTATTTAATACATTGTTTACATTTAAAGCAATTTGTATATTGCTTTTGCCAGGTGTATAATATAATGCCATGTCAAATATGGTATATGATGGAACTTCAAATGCACGTGTAAACCATGGAATACGGCTTCCATTATATTGCATGCCAATACCCAAACCAATATCTTTCAAAAATTTTCCTTTTACAAAATTGTATCTTGACCAAATATTGGCACTGTTAACAGGCGTGTTTTGTGTACGTGCGCCTTTTAATGATGGGTCATTGTCTTCAATGATTTCTGCATCTATATAACTATATGATGCATTTATTTGCCAATTTGGAAGCAAATATCCATTTGTTTCAATTTCAAAACCCCTACTTCTTTGAGCGCCCCTAGTTACCAATGAATCGGGGAATGCGGCAAGGTTGGCATTTAGCAATAAGTTTTTTTGATTGATTTCATAAATGGATGCTGTTATATTTATACTTCCATTTAATACAGTTGATTTTACACCAAACTCTTTTAAATCACTGATTAATGGTTTAAATCTAGATGCTGATTGAGATGTCCAAAAGTAGTTTGCAGTATTTGGTAATAAGGTAACGGTATTACTTTGTGGTTGATATCCCTCTAAATAAGTGGCATATATATTTGTTTTATTGGAAACTGCATATGTAATCCCTACTCTTGGTAATAATTTTGAATTTGTAAATGATAGTTCATTTGTAGTTTCATAGTTTGTAATATCTTTAAACCATTCTTGTCTTAGTCCTAATAGTACAATAAAATTTTTCCATTTTAGATTTTCTTGAATATAAATTGAATTTGTAGTTGTTAAAGCAGATGGTATAGCAATTCGTTGATTAAATATATATTCATTGATGTTGCGGATTGTATAAGATGGGTTATTTAAACTAAAATGTGGAACATTAGGTTTTGGCAATGTTTTTCCGTCAATTACAACTGTTTGATAATTGGCAGCATTTGATAATACAAATGTATTGGCGGTTCCACCATTGTTAAGTAAATATCCTCTTGCAGCATTTTGTCCTCCAC
>CAMFKK010000029.1 GCA_945957225.1 uncultured Sphingobacteriia bacterium
CCCATTCTGGTGTATCTGTTTCAGGTTTAACAAGGGATAGAAAAAGCAAAGTCCCAATACAATATGTTAGCATAGTCATCAAAACTAAAAAAAGACAGCAGTTTTTTTGGGGGAACTATTACCAACCAAGAAGGTAGATTTACGCTTAGTGGCATTAAAAACGGGTCTTACTTATTGGAAGCTGTTTTGGCAGGTTATGTAAAGCATCAGCAAGAAATAGTTGTTGGCACACTTAGTGCATATCTTGACCTTGGGTATATAGAACTGACAGAAGATATAAAACAACTAAATGATGTAACGGTTAGTTCATCTACGCAGAAGGAAGGTGTAAATGATAAGATGGATAAAAAAGTCTTCACAGTTGGTAATAATATCTCTCAGGCAGGTGGATCTGTATTGCAAGCCATGCAAAACCTACCTGGGGTAACTGTTCAAGACGGCAAAGTGCAACTTAGAGGCAATGACAAGGTTGCTATTTTAATTGATGGCAAACAAAGTGCCATTACTGGTTTTAATGGACAAACTGGGCTTGATAATTTACCTGCTTCAGCTATTGAACGCATTGAGATCATAAATAATCCTTCTGTAATATACGATGCAAATGGAAATGCCGGAATCATCAACATCATCTATAAGAAAAACAAACAAGAAGGTTTTAACGGAAAGATTGGAATGATGGGAGGGCTTGGCGCTCTTTGGGAAAGACAACCAAACTATCCAACCATCAGGCCACAATATAGTGCAACTCCAAAACTCAATCCATCACTTAGTTTAAACTACCGTAAGAACAAGCTCAATACCTTCTTACAAGCTGATTGGTTATATACCCAGACCCTAAACCGTAATGAATTTTCTGACAGAACCTATGCAGATGGAACAGTGATCAATCAACAAGTAAAGAGAAACCGCACCACAACTTTTAGTACCGTTAAAACCGGGATTGACTGGACACCAGATGCCTCTAATAGCTTAACGGTATCTGGCTATTTTAACCGTGAGAAAATTCTGGATGATGGGGATGTACCTTATTTCAATAAAGACTTTTCGCAACGCTTGCGTCTTTGGCAATTTTTGGAAGATGAAGTTAAATATACTGCAATAGCTTCTTCTAGTTTCCAGCATAAATTCAAACAACCGGGTCACTTATTAACTGCCGGATTCAACTATACTTTTCACCGAGAAGATGAGCAATATTTCTTTACCAATATCATGCCTTCTTACACTGGTAAAGATGCATTCAAGCTGCTATCAGACGAACATGTTTCCGATCTAAATATAGACTATGTAAGACCTTTAAAACACGGCAGGATTGAAACCGGCATGAAATTTAGATACAGGTCCATCCCTACTAACATGCAGTTTTATCCAGGTCTAAACTCACCCATTGACAGCAATGCAGGAGGTTGGGCTAATTATAAAGAAACCATTCCGGCTATATACGGGAATTATGTATTTGAAAACAACAACATAGAATTGGAAGCTGGTCTGCGCATGGAATATGTTAAAGTGGATTATGAAGTAAATCCTTATCACCCTACTTATAGTTCAGATGGATATAATTATGCCCAACCATTTCCAAATGTTCGTTTTGGTTATAAACTCAACAGCCACAACAAATTGACTGTCTTTTTAAACCGTAGGGTAGATCGTCCAAATGAAGTTGATATTCGGATTTTCCCCAAGTATGATGAACCGGAATTACTCAAAGTTGGCAACCCAACATTGCGTCCACAATTTACAAACAGGCTTGAAATTGGGTACAAATTAGGTTGGCAAAAAGGGAGTTTAACTATTTCTATTTATCACAATTTGGTTGATGCTACTATTACAAGAATAGCTACTATAGTTCCAGGTAGTACCTTAATCTATAATATTTTTCAAAACACAGATAAAAGCAGCGCTACTGGTATTGAAGCATTTATGCAACAGGAATTTAGTAAATCTTTTACCGCTAATTTGAGTGGCGCATTGTATCGCAATATCATCAATGCATTTACCATTACTAATAAATATCCAATACCAACCACTTATTCCATAGGAGAAGCTTCCATTACCTCTGGAAATCTAAAATTAAATGCATTCTTTAAATTGGCAGGAAAAACTGATCTTCAATTTACAGCTGTTTGGTTAGCGCCAGATATTATTCCTCAAGGAAAAATAGCATCACGATTTTCAATTGATTTGGGAGCCAAGAAACAAATCCAAAAAGGCAAGGGAGAGCTTTTCTTGAACGCCTCCGACCTCTTCAATACTTTGGTTTTGAATAAAGATATATTAGGTAATGGATTCACATTAAGAAGTTCCGATTATTTAGAAACTCAAGTAATTAGGATTGGGTACAGTTACAAGTTTTAAAGAGGTTGCAATAATGATAAAAAAAAAGCAGCTATCAATTTTGATTCATAACTGCTTTTTAAATTGAGTATTGTTGATAATTATTTCTAGCCTTCTATTTTTACTAATTTCTGATGGTTTAATTTTATCAATTCCAGCCTCCTCCAAGAGATCGGTATATATTAACCTTGGCTTGTAACTGTTTTAATTTAGTTTCTAACAATTCAATTCTTGAGTCTAGTGCTTCACGCTGAGTTAGAAGTACTTCTATATAATCTGCTTTTGTAGAAATAAACAATTTGTTTGAAATGTCTACAGACTGATTGAGAATCTCAACCTCTTTAAATTTAGTATCATAACTTTTTTTATAATTGTTAATCATTGACAAATGATTAGCCACTTCTATAAAAGCACTAAGAATGGTGCGTTCATACTGATAGGCAGAAATAATCTGCTTTTCATTGGCATTTTTGTAAGCTGCAATGATGCCGTTTTTATTGATCAATGGCCCAATAGCGTCTCCCACTAAATTAAACAACAGAGATTCTGGGCTAAATACAAAACTAGGATTGAATGCAGTAAATCCTGTTCCTGCACTTAACCTAAATGATGGATAAAAATTAGCTCTGGCAACCTGCACATCCAGTTTAGATGCAGCTAATGCCAATTCTGCTTGTCGAATATCTGGACGATTTAACAATAACTGGGATGGAATACCACTTTGTACCATTTCTATGGGTATATCATTTAACAAAATACTTGTTCTAGCAACATGCTGTGTATATCTACCAGCTAGAAAATTGATTTTATTTTCCGTTTCTACAATTTTCTGTTGAATATCATACTGCAAATTTTGTGTATGTAATAATTGCGCCTCAAATCGGTTAACTGCTAGCTGTGAAACTTTAGCTGCTTCCTTCTCCAACTTTACCATGTGCAAGGCATTTTTTTGCAATTCAATGTTCTGTTGCACTATTGACATCATATTGTCCAAAGCCAATAATTCATAGTAGGAACTGGAAATTTCAGCAATCATATTGGTTACAATAAAATTCTTTCCCTCAATGGTTGAAAGGTATTTTAGTGTGGCTGATTTTTTGGAATTCCTCAGTTTTTTCCAGACATCCAATTCCCAAGAAGCATAAACTCCAACCCTAAACTCACCTATGTGTTTTGGTGCTTTATCTGGATTTGCTTTTAAATCTTCTTCTGAAAGACCATCCCAGGTATATCTTCCTGTTTTATCTACTCCTGCAACCCCAGCAATATTGACAAAGGGTAAATATTCCCCTTTTCTTGCCAGAATCTCATTATTATCCATTTCAATTTCTCTAAGTGCAATATTTAATTCTTGATTGTTCTTTAATGCTGAATCAATCAGAGCAATCAAATAAGGATCCGAAAAGTACTGACGCCATTTGATAGATGCAATATTGGTAGTATCCTGTGCATTGTTATAATAAGCTGGTACTTTATTTTCTTCTTGCTTGCTAACAAGTGCCGGAATTTTACAGGCACTAAAAAAAATGATAGCAATTAAGATAATGATGTTATTCTTCATTTTTCTGCCTCCTTATTCTTTTAATGATATTTTTTATCTGTTTAGCAAGTTTGGTATCTTCCCTATTTTCTACAAAATTCTCTGTTAATGGATTTAGATCTTCTCCTTTAATCAGAGACCTACCCTCCTGAAGTTTTGCAAAAATGTAATAAAGGCCTGGAATGATAATGACACCAAAAACGGTTCCAAACAACATTCCACCAAGAGCTGATGCGCCAATGGTATGATTCCCTACTGCACCAGGTCCTTTTGCTAATACAAGTGGAATTAAGCCTGCAATAAATGCAAAGGAAGTCATGAGGATGGGGCGGAATCTAGCTTTTGCCCCAGCAATAGCTGATTCCAGAATAGTGGCACCCTGATTGTTTTTTTGAACCGCATACTCTACAATCAATACGGCGTTCTTACCCAGCAATCCTACAAGCATGATAAGACCCACCTGTGCATACACATCATTTGACAAATTCATTGCCTTTAATAAGAAGAAAGATCCAAAAATACCAGGGAAGATGGAAAGCAAAACCGCCATAGGAAGTAAAAAACTTTCGTATTGTGCCGATAAAATGATGTAGACAAAAAAGATCACAACCAAGAAAATATAAAGCGCTTCATTTCCTCTTCTTGATTCATCATAAGAGATTCCTTCCCATGCTATATCGTATCCCCTAGGCAATGAGGTCTTGGCCACTTCTTTAATTGCTTCAATGGCATCTCCAGAAGAATAGCCTTTTGCAGGAACACCACTAATCAAGGATGAGATATAAAGATTATATCTGGAAATTTCATTGGGCCCCTGCGTTTTTTTAATACTCATAAATGCAGAGTAAGGAACCATTTCTCCTTTCTCATTCTTTATAAACATGTTTAAAATGTCAGATGGCTGTTTTCTGAATTCAGGAGAAGATTGCGTGTATACTTTATAATAGTTGTTAAACCGGATAAATCCTTGTTCATAAGTACTACCCACCATAATGTTTAGGTTCTCCATGGCTTCGCCAATAGATACCCCTTTTTGCATGGCTAAATTGTTGTCAATTAAAATCTCGTACTGAGGATATTTTGCAGAATAAAAAGCAAACAATCCACTGAGTTCTTTTCGCTTTTTTAGTGCTTCAACAAATTCAGCGTTAACCTTATCAAACTCTTGATAATCCACATCACTCCCCTTGTCTAATAACCTTAAAGAGAATCCATCTGATGTTCCATATCCGGGAACTGCTGGCGGTTCAAAGTATTCTATGTTTGCTGGAAGATCTTTTGCTTTTTCTTCTAACTCATGAATCACTTCTTTTACGTTGTGCTTTCTTTCTGACCAATCTTTTAGGTTAATCAAACAAGTTCCCGCATTTGACCCTCTACCTTCTGTTAGAATTTCATAACCAGCTAGAGAAGTCACAGAAGAAACCCCTTCTACCTCTTTAGCAATCAATTGAAGTTTTCTTGATATTTCATTGGTACGCTCTAATGTAGTACCAGGTGGGGTTTGAATAATGGCATAAATTTGACCCTGGTCTTCATTTGGTATAAATCCTGCAGGAAGCACTTTATTCACTCCCATGATGCCAAATCCAAAAGCTAATAAAATACCAAAAGTCACTACTTTTCTATTGACTATTAACCCTAATATCTTTTCATATTTGCCGGTAGCTTTGTCAAAAGTTTTATTAAACCAGTTTAAGAAAAGATTGATAGGTGTATTTCGCTTTTTTTGTCCATGTGTATTTTTCAGTAAGATGGCACACAAAACTGGAGTTAGTGTTAAAGCCACAAAGCCTGAAATGACAATAGAACTAGCCATTGTAAGGGAGAACTGTCTATACAATACGCCAACTGGACCTGTCATAAAGCTTACAGGAATAAAAACAGAAGCCATTACTAGGGTTATTGCAATAATGGCACCTCCAATTTCAAGGACCACTTTTTTTACTGCTGCATATGGCGAAATATTTTCCTCTTCCATTTTTACGTGAACCGCTTCTACTACCACAATGGCATCATCTACCACTATCCCAATAGCTAATACAAGTGCAAATAAGGTAATCAGGTTGATGCTTATTCCAAATGCATTCATTATGACAAATGCACCAATTAAGGAAACTGGAACCGCTAGAATGGGAATGATAGTTGAGCGCCAATCTCCTAAAAAAATAAACACTACAAAAGCAACCAGTATAAAAGCTTCTACCAATGTATGCAATACCTTTTCAATAGAGGCATCTACAAATTTGCTTACGTCATAATTGATTTCATAATCAATACCAGGAGGGAAGTCTTTTTTTAGTTCTTGAAGTTTTGCTTTTACATCCTCAATTACATATTTGGCATTACTTCCCGGATTTTGTTTTAACACCAATGAGGCAGAAGGGTGTCCGTCTTTATTGGAATAAATGTCTACAAACTCAGAACCAACTTCTACTTTAGCTAAATCCTTTAATTTTAAAATCTCTCCATCTGCGTTGGCCCTAATAACAATATTATCATATTGTTCAGGTGTATTATACCATCCTTTATAAGTGAATACGTATTCCTGTGATTGGGCTGTTTTACCTGAACTCAAACCCACACGGCCTGGTCTAGCCAAAACACTTTGCTCGTCAATTGATTTTAATACATCCTTAGCAGAAATATTATAAGCACGCATCCTTTCTGGATTTAACCAAACACGAATGGCAAAAGAACGGCTACCAATGGCCTGAGCAAATCCCATTCCTTTAATCCGTTGTAGTTCTGGAAGGATAAAAGTATTTGCATAGTTGAACAAGAATTTTTCGTCTACACTATTGTCCTTACTGTAGAGGTTCAGGTACATCAACATACTCGGTTGCAAAGGAGCAATGATAACACCCTCACGTTGTACCAGTGGCGGAAGATTGGTCATTACCTGGTCAACCCTTGACTTTACCCTTACTGCTGCAAGGGTTGGGTCTGTGCCAGGTTCAAAAATTACTTCAATGCTTGCTTCACTAGCACTAGTTGCATCGGAAAGCATATACTGCATTCCTTGCACACCATTGATGGCCCGTTCTAATATGGTTAGGGTTGATTTTACCAATACGTCTGCATTGGACCCAGGGAACTCAATAGCAATATTCACCCTAGGTGGTGCTATTTCAGGAAACTGAGCAATGGGCGATTTGCTAATTGCTATGAAACCCAAAAAAACAATTGCTAATGATAAGGCAATGGCTAGTACTGGTCTTTTTATAAAATGATTAAACATGCTTGCTTGATTTACTTGCCATTACTCGGCGTGAATATTTTTGATTTCAGCCATTTCTTTTACAAGTGAAACATAGTTAAACTTGATTTTTTCATTATTCTTTACTTTACCCAAACCCTCTAATAGAATTTTATCGGATGGCTTTAATCCAGATGCTACTACATATAGATGAGAGATTTCTTGTGCAATAGTAATTTGGCTTGATGTGATCACCCCTTTCTCATCTACTTTATATACGTATTTTTTATCCAGCACATCAAATGTTGATTTTTGTGGAATAATGATGGCGTTTTTAAGTTTTATCGGCATCATAATATTTCCAGTTTCACCATGTCTTAAAATTCCTTTTGGATTTGGGAATGAAGCTCTAAATGCAATATTGCCCGTTTCATTATTAAAATCAGCTTCAATGGTTTCTACATAACCTGTTGTTTCAAAAATTTCCTTATTGGCCATTTGCAAGAACACTTTTTGCTTTTCTTTTGACTTTACTTTTTTGATATAATCCAAATACTCTGACTCAGCCACATTAAAATAAACCCACATTTTACTATTATCAGAAAGACTAGTCAGCAATTCGCCTTCATCAACCAAACTTCCAAGTCGTGTTTGAAACTTGTCCATGATCCCATCAAATGGCGCACGGATTTCAGTGAAGTCAAGATGTGTTTGAGCCAATTGTAATTCTGCCTTTGCTTTATCAAGCTTGGCTTTAGCCATGGCTAACTCACTTGTAGAAACCACGTTGTTCTCCGCTAATCCCTTTGTGTTTTTAAATTCTATTTCAGCAAAATTTAGTTCCGCTCTTGCTTTTGCTACCTCTGCTTCATAGATGGATGGCAGTAGTTTGAACATTAACTGTCCTTTTTTCACAAACTGACCTTCGTCTACAAATATTTTTTGCAAATAGCCCTTCTCCTGGGATCTAAGTTCTATATGGTTGGCAGAATGAATCTGAGCCACGTATTCCATATAAATGGTAGTATCCGTTTGAATAGGGCTAGTCACTTTAAAGGTTGATTCTGTTACTGATTCTGCTTTATGCTCTGAACATGATACAACAAACAGGATAGATGCCAAATAGGCAATAGATAAGCGTCTTCTCATTAAATTAATTTTGACTAATGGATGAATACAAGAATAAAATACAGGACATGGAAATGCCTGTAGATGGATACGCAAGAAGTTTGCGTAAGATTAGAATAATGTTATGCTAAGTGGCTCTTCCAAGAATGGTAGAGTATAAAGAAGGGTAATGCTACTTTGTGTAGATTGGAAAATGCTAGTCTTAAATAAAGCGTATTAATTGCAACAGCAAATTGTGCTGCATTGAAATTTTGGTGGGTGCAAAGAGTTGCTTTACATACAGTCTGTTCATCGTGAACATCGTCTTCGTTTTCGGATTCAGCTTCTACAAAAAGATTTACCTGGGGCTCCTGATCATAAGGAGTTCCTTTTTCAAAATAGCTGTTTTGAGCAATTCCTGAACTAAGATGGTTAAATGCTACAGTTGTATGTTGGGTAGTAAATGCTAAATGAGGAACAATAAAGGCAATGAAAATCAGAACAATAAAACGGAAATGAATCAATTTTGTTTGTTGCATTGCTTTCATATGATGTTTAATTACCTCTATATGTTTTTTTGCATTATACTCCGAAAATAAGCCAAAACGGTTATCCACCTTCAATTTTAATGAATCCTTAACCACTAACAGCCATGAGTACAATAAAAAGGGTCTATGCATTTAAAGCATAAACCCTTTATTTTTGAGTGGGCCCAGTAGGGCATGATCCTACGACCCCCTGATTATGAGTCAGGTGCTCTAACCAACTGAGCTATAGGCCCGAAAACAACGGGGTTGTTTTCAAAATTTTTATATCAAATCCCGTTTAACTGTCTAAACGGTTCCAAATTGACTAAGATGGGCGGCAAAAATAGCCATTTCGGGCGTTTTTCCAAACCGGATCTTGGACTAATCCTAATTTGTTTCTTTTGGCCCTTCGGGAGCTGGCCCTGCTGGTCCGCTGGGGCGTGTCCGCTCAACCCTTGGGGTAATAGGTCTATTAGGACCGCTGGATCTTGGTCCGCTTGCGCGATTTCCATCGCCGGCAGGCCTTGGGCCTCCGGATCTACCACCGTTACCGCTATGACCACCCTGACCTCCGGGTCTTCCACCACCTGAACGTCCGCCACCATTTCCGACACGGCTACCACCATTTCTACCACCGCTTCTTCCGCCGCTACCGCGATGGGCACGTGGGTTGTATTCCGGCGCTGGGCCAAACTGCTCGGGAACGGGTGACTTGGTCACGGGCTTACCCAAAAGTTCTTCAATGCGTGCAAACTTTTGTTGTTCTTGTTCACTGATAAAAGTATAAGCGGTACCCTCACTAGAAGCGCGTGCGGTTCTTCCAATTCGGTGAACATAGTCTTCACCATCATTGGGAACATCATAGTTAATCACCAAATCAATGTCTTCAATATCAATGCCACGGCTTAAGATATCGGTAGCCACCAAGATCTTTAGTTTCTTGTTTCTAAAGTCTTGTAACACTTGCTCACGTTGGGTTTGCTCCAAATCAGAATGAATTTCCTCAATGGAAAATCTGGCGCGTTTGAGTTCATTGCTCAAAGCTTTCACGTTCTGTTTTTTGGAACAGAAAACAATCACACTTTGAAAATCTTTCTGACTCAAGACATGTTTTACCAAAGGAATTTTTTGTCCTTCATAGACCACAAAAGCTTCTTGTACAATTTTCTCTGGTGGCTTAGAAATGGCAATATTAATTTCAAGAGGATCAACCAAAATCTTGCGTGCCATCTCGCGCATTTTCATGGGCATGGTGGCAGAGAAGAGCAGGTTCTGTCTTTGCTTGGGCAAGAAAGAAATGATCTTCATGATATCGTCATGAAAACCCATGTCTAACATACGGTCTGCCTCATCAAGAATCAGGTACCTGAGACCCTGCAGTTTTACATACCCCATATTTAAATGGGCAATCATGCGGCCAGGGGTGCAGATCACAACGTCAACACCGGTGCTTAATGCCTTTTTTTCAATGGCAAAAGAATTACCATCGCCACCTCCATAAACAGCTATAGAACTAACCGATGTAAAATAAGAGATGCCCTCCATGGCTTGTGCAATCTGCACGGCTAGTTCACGCGTTGGTACAATGACCATGGCATTAATATGGTGGTCATCATGCGGGGTGGTGATTAATTTATTCATCAAGGGCAGGAGAAAAGCGGCAGTTTTGCCGGTTCCTGTTTGTGCGGATACAATTAAATCTTTTCCATCTAAAATGGGCTTCATCACTTGCTCTTGCACCGGGGTTGCTGTGGTATAACCCATGGCGTCTATCCCATCCATTAATCTTTCGTCTAAACCAAATTCACTAAAATTCAAAATAGTTACTGTTTTAAGTATATGTGTAAAAGTAAACGATTTTCTACAGAGGAGCAGTATCTTTAAAGGGTATAAACAGGCATTATGCAGCAAGCAAGTAGCATCTTTAGTATTTTATTCTTATTGAGTCTTTGTTTTGGAACATTAAAAGCACAGGAATCAGTTGCCAAACCAACTATAGACACTACCAGTTCCGATGGTTTGTTTCAGGCAGCAAGAACTGCAGCATTTGATCAGAAAGACTATCCACTAGCCAAACAATATTGTTTAAAAGCGTTGGAACGCAGCCCCAACTATGCTGATATTCGCATTTTTTTGGGTCGTTTGTATACTTGGTCTGATCAGGTAGACAGCGCCAAAGCCTGTTTTGAAACCGTGCTACAACGCGAACCAGATAATGAAGACGCATCAATTGCTTATGCCGATCTACAATATTGGAATGATCACTACAAAGAAACCATTGCCATTTGTGATGAAGGCTTAAAAGCCAATCCCAATTCAAAAGATTTAATGATTAGAAAGGCAAAAGCCTTGGCTGCTTTAAAAGACTATGCTGGCGCGATGGTTATTACAAGTGCCTTATTAAAGGCAGATAAAAGCAATGCAGCTGCCAGGTCTTTAGAAACCAGTATCAAGGACGATGCTGCCAAGAACAAGATTGGTATCACCTATGACTATACCTATTTTGACAAACAGTTTGACGCTCCTTGGCATTTGGTCAGTGTTGACTATGGTAGGTCTACCAAATTGGGATCCATCATTGGACGTATCAATTATGCCAACAGATTCTCTTCCTCTGCTACTCAGTTTGAATTGGAAGCATATCCAAAGATTAGCAAGACATTTTATAGTTATGCTAACGTAGGATTTGGTGACAATTCAGGCATCTTTCCAAAATTCAGAGCCGGCTTTTCTTTGTATGCCAACCTACCCAAGAGCTTTGAAGCGGAACTGGGATTTAGGTATATGAAGTTTAGCGGTGACCCCACTTGGATCTATACCGCCTATTTGGGTAAATACACGGGTAGTTGGTTATTGGGTGCCAGAACTTATATTACTCCTAGTAACTATGTGCAACAGGTTTCCGTTACCTATAATGTGCTGGCGCGATACTATTTTGGTGGAGCGGATGACTATTTTGGATTTGTAGGGGGTTATGGTATTTCACCGGATGATCGTTATAATAATATTCAATTAAATGGCACCCCACTAGATACTTATAAGTTGGGTGTTGCCTACAAGAAGAAATTGAACATACACAATATTCTTAGCACCGATTTTACCTGGTTTAACCAAGAATATTTACCAGGAACCAAGGGCAATCAATATACAATCAGTGTTGGATGGCTGTTCAGGTTCTAAAGAAAAAACGAATTTGGAAAGATCTACGATTTTTGATCTTTCTCTTTGCACTACTTCCTTTGTGGATGTGGTTGTATTGGCTATTGACACCTAAAAGAGAATTTGCTGTTGCCATTATTGACAAGACCGTTTTAAATACCCGAAACCAAGAACATCGTTCCCTAATATGGATTTTGCAACACGAAAAACTGGTTAAGAAAAACAAGGAATTCTATATTGGTTCTCAAGACTATTTTGGCTTTTTCCCAGGCGATAGTGGCAAGTACCGCATCAAGGGATTAGAAAGATTTAATGAGCCTAAGATTAACCAATTGGTAAGCGACTGTGATATGGTATATATCACGGATACTTATGGGGTTTATACTCAAGAGTGGAAGCAATTAGCTGTTCTAGGCGATAGGTCTTCCCTGATCTATGGAGGTCTAAGTGAGCAGGATCTATTTTTTCTAAAAGCTATGAAAGCCGCCGGTAAATTGGTGATTACTGAATCCAATACCATTGGCTCTCCTACTACTGAACTAGTAAGGAATCAATTTGAAAATAGTTTTGGGGTCAAATGGTCTCAGTGGAATGGACGTTATTTTAGTTCATTTGATACCTTGAAAAATCAAGAGCTACCCAAATGGTTGTATAGAAATTATATGCAACAACACGGTGGTGCTTGGCCCTTTAAAAATGATGGAATTGCTTTTGTAAACTTAAATGATCAAGTAGTAGTACTAGAAAAAGAACAACATATAGGGGTAGGTGATTTTCCAAAAATCCTGTCATCAGTAGCTACACAAAAGCATTATGGTGTGCCGGCAAAGATGGATTATAATTATTGGTTTGAGATCACAGAAGTAGATACTAGTGTAAATGAAGTATTGGCCAATTTTGAATTACCGGTAAGTAAATTTGGGAAGCATATTTTAGATTCATTGGGTATTCCTACCAAATTTCCTGCAGTGATCCATTCCATAAAACAGGACCAACCTTTCTTTTATTTAACTGGGGATTTTTGCGACAATCCCATCAATATGAAAACGGTGCATTTTGCTGGTACCGATTTTTATAAATGGATGCTTTATGACAAAGAGGATCCAATGGAACGCAGTTATTTCTTCTATAATTTCTACCGCCCCTTAATAACAACTATCATAAAAGAATATAGAAAAACAAAACAATAGGCTTATTTCTTAACCTTACCG